>JBHICS010000132.1:0-4498 GCA_046759685.1 Candidatus Brocadiales bacterium
GTCTAGAAAGGGGTTTTCTTGCAAAAACTTAGAGAACTCCCACCCGGCAAAAAAGACCGTATTTCCAAGGATTATGCCCATCATCAGCTCGCCCAAGACAGCTGGTTGGTTAAATCTGCGCGCCACTTCCCCACCTATCTTTGCCGCTATAAGTATAATCACTATCCCCAGCATAATGGGACTGATGGGGTCCATGTTGTGCCCGGGGACAGGTCCCTCCTGGACCTCTACTGCCTCCTGCACTTCCGCGTAAAGAGGAGAGCTCTCAGAAAAGAAAAAACCCACCGCAAGGGTGAGTATAATGCACCTTATTAACATTGAGTCTTATCCCATGTATCCCTATATCTTATAAATGGGCATATCCACACCCAACACCTCTATTTTTCATACCTTGGATGGAACATTTTACCTTAAAAGGAGAGTCTATAGAAACCTTTTTTGCCTAGATTTTAATCTGGAAAGGTCAATAATGACAAGAGGTGGGTTTATGCATAATAACAGGATGCAATGTTACAGCACCCTGCGAGGTGTTGTATAAGTGCGGTGCCCGCCTCATGTAATGGGGACTTTAAGACCTGCCATAAACATGTGTCATCCGGCTCCACCGTTCACTCCGCAAGTCCAATCGAACAATATATACTGCAGATGCATAATGCCTTCGGAGGGGTCACACGATATACAACCCATCGTGTAGTTCATCTAAAGAGGTGTAATACACACAAGGCAATCTTTCTCTCTACAAACACCTGACTCTCTTTAGGCACAGGCACAAAGAAAATTTAACTGCCGCTACTTTAAAAGCCTTAATGGGCCACAACATAAAACATGTAGTCCATTAATTATTCTCGACTCTGAAAGGAGCTAATCTGCAGGGATCTCCAGGCTCATAGGTCCACCTTGGAGGCTACCCGAACCCTCTAGCTTGGCATGCGCCTTTACCTCGCCATTAGTAAGTATCTCAACCTTAGTTGGGCGCTCCACCTTGGCCTGCATTACCGTATCTGCCAGGTCCACCTCAAGGTTTGCAGGCTCTGTAGTTATCTCCATCCCGCTCACACGGATAAATGGCATAAACCAGAGTTTCATCTTAACATCGGGCAACTTTATCTTCATTGCAGGAAGGGTGAGTGAGACCTTTCCGGCAGGGTTTATCTTCAGCTCCGTGGGCTGAAGGTCTATTGCACTTTTAACGTCCAACGAAGTAGTAGCTTCAGTCTCGCCCCTAAGTGGCATTGGCGATACCCTCCTCCTTTACATGGTTAGAATGGGCCCTATATTAAGTCCCAAAGTCCCACTCAAGAAACTTTTAGCCACCTAAACTCTCCAAACCTACAACCCCGGAGAGAAGACAAACACCTGTAGAAACAGGCCATAAACTGTATATGAATACGGTGCGTTAAAACGCATCCTACACGCCCTGCTGCTGCTTTTGTCATTGCGAGGGGCGTAGCCACGAAGCAATCTCGGCCATTACGTCATTGCAAAGAACAATAACAAATGCCTACGAGATTGCTTCGCTTCGCTCGCAATGACAACTGAAGTAGAAAATCACTACAACACAAATCTAAAAGAAGGAGGGGCCACCCGCTTTTCAGCAGGCGGCTCCCCCCCCAGTAAAAAGCTACACTACTTCCTCTTACCACTGGTGTAGAGAGGAGTATGCCCGTAAATCTTCTTATCGCTGGGCAGTTCTCCCTTGGCCTTGATACCTAGCTTCTTCTCTATAGCCTTCAACCTGTGGAGGTCAACGGCTAGAGACTGTACCTTGGCCTGGCGTTGCACCATAGGCGCCCAACCGTACCACCAGGAGTAATCCTGCTGGGCATGTGCAGTACCCTTGAAGCCCTTCAGCAGATCACCGAACCACTGCTCCTGAAGACCTAGCTCTATCGCGTGTGGCCGACCGGGACCTACCAGATAGTGGTCACCGGTAGACAGGATAGGCCCGTAAATCGGGAAGTGGCCCTGCGTGGTCTTGAAGGCGTTATACAGGGTATCACCCAGCTTCTTCGGCCCTAGTATGTCGGCAATCACGTCACCAAGATACCACGGGTCGCGATTCTCCGGCGTGGGCACGATTGCCCCTGCCGCATACAGGTCATCCAACACGGCCATGCTGGCATCCGTATGCTGCCAGCCTATCAGCATGTACTCGTCCAGGTTATCCAAGTAGAGCTTGGCGAAACGTGGACCGTGGCAGTTGGAGCAGAGTTCAATCCAGTTCGCCCTTCTCTTCTTCATCTCAGGTGAGTCAACATCCACAATCCTGTTAAGAGGCGGGATGTTTATCCCATAGGGCGCGTTCGCAAGGCTGGACTTGTACTGATAGTTCCTCTGCTTGGGCTTATAGACACCCATACGCCAGATGCCATTGTAGTTTTCCGTGTGGCCCCACTTCCCACCGCTCTGATAAAAATGGCAGTAGGCACAGGTCGGCGCCTGCCAGTCCTTACCCGGGACTATGTCCTCCAGGTTAAGTTCCCAGTTCCACTCTTGGCCTGTATCCTGATAGATAACACCCATGGCGGACTTGATGTAGGACTCATAGTCCGGGTGGTCATAACCCATGTGGCACTTTCCACAGGTGCCGGGCTTCTTGGCCGTCTTGCTGCCAAAGGCATGCCTCATGTGGCAGCCGTCACAGCGCTGCATCTCCGGGTGACATACGTCGCAGCCTACCATGGCCGCGCCTTCACCCCTCCTGTAGTTCTCAATATACCAGGGGGGTACCACCTCTGAAATCCAACTGTGATAGTGGCTCGGCCTGCCGTTCTTTTTCCCGGCGACAAACTCCTTGGACTCCTTCTCGTGGCAGTGGGCGCAGGAGTTATCCAGATAAGGCATCTGAAGCCGGTCGTGGCTTGAGCCGTGACACTCGGCACAGCCCACCTTGGTAATTGCCCTGCCCAGTTTCTTCTCTATTGCCTTGGTCTTTTCGGCCCATTTTGCCTTGTGTCTGGGCTGACCGTGGGCAGAGTCCTCCCACTGGTGGACCCAGCCAGGGGTTACCTCCAGATGGCAGTCCTCACACTGGTCGGGCTTAAACTTCGTAAACAGCTCCGCAAAACCAGACATGTCGGGCCTTATGTAGTGCTTCGTGGGGGCAATGTACATATGCATGGCTATGGGCTTATAAAGCTTTCTGAAAGGCCCGCCACCCATCTCAAGACCTACCCATTCCTCCCAAGCGGGTTTCATCTTGCCCGGGTACATCAGGTCAGTGGGAGGGAGGTCTGCCGCAATAGTAGCGTTAGGGTCACCTGCGAAGGGCCCTTCGGCTAGTGCTGCACCGGGCGTTGCCCCCAACATCAGGCCCATACAACAGACCAGCACTGCAAGTAAACTCCATTGTTTCATAACTTTAATCCCCCTTTTCTCAAATTTCCCTCTAATAACGAGAGGTCCACGAGTAATCTTTTTACTACCTTTTTCCTCACCCCCTTTCCTAGACTCAAATTAGAAGTTTAAAACATCAAGAATCTATTTTTAATGAGTGCGGTCTATTATATAAGACCAAACTCGGTTTATAATCAATATGCATCTTTACTGCTGAATAGTTTTTCAGGTATCTCTGCCTGGGCCTTTTGTATAAAAGGCTCAGGTGCCTCTAGTCTGACCTTTAGCGGACGTGGCAGTTCTTCGTCGCCAAACTCCACTTCCTCGGCGGTCTGAATAGTCTCTCCTTCGTCAGGCAACAACGTCCTTAAATCCTCCAGCATCATATCCAGCGAGTCCGCTACTTCTTCCAGCCCCTCTAGTTCTTCTAACCCATAGGCCTCAGTCTCTTCGGAAATGCTGGCATAGAGGTTATCCGATTCCTCACCAAACGACGATGCCAGCCAGTCTGAGAACTCGCTCGCCCTTTCTCTCTCCTCTATGGCCACCAGCATGGCCTCCCTCATCTCGTGCCTGCGCGGTTCATGACACCTCCCGCAGACCTTGTAGCTAAATACCTCGTGGGTAACCATAGCGGCCTCTGCCAGCTTCCCCTCGCCCATAAACTGTGCAAACATCTCCCCCGGCCCATGGCATGCCTCACAGGTGACATTCTCCTCGGAGTACTCATCTTTCTTTTCGTCATAACCCGTTGTGTGGCACTTCTTACATTTGATCCGGTAAGCCTCGTCCGCCTCCATGTAATCCTTTGCCTTTTCCACCTTTTTCCAGGTCTTGAACTTGTTTTCCACCCAGAATTCCACGTGGTACGGGGTAAGCTTTCTGTGACACTTAAGGCAGGAAAAACTGCCCATATAAACGAGTCTTTCTCCCGATGCGCTGAAGTCCCTGAAATCAAAGACGGTATCACCTTCATCCAAGGAGAGTTCGGCCATCTTCTCCCATAATTCAACTATTTGCTCAGGATGTTCTATCCTCTGCATCATTTCGTTCCTGTTTTTCATCATATGCTCATGGGCGCCTTCCTTCTTCAGCACCCTGCCCACGCCGCCGTGGCAGACCGTACAGCCGTAGACATCGAAGGGAAAGTGGTCCTTGGTAT
>JBHICS010000133.1:0-4482 GCA_046759685.1 Candidatus Brocadiales bacterium
GTCCTCGTAGTCCAGGTCACAGGACAGGCCCTGGGACCTCAACCTCTGGGCGATCTTGAAGCACTCCTTGTGGGTGTCATCGCCTATGGAAATAAGGTATACGTGTGTGAGAGGCTCACCCTCATCTATGGGTACCTTGTCCTGGTAGACCTTTTCAAGGGCAAGCATACTACTCTCCATGCCCATGGCAAAGCCAACGGCACCGGTCGGCGGACCGCCGATCTCGGAGATGAGGTTATCATAGCGTCCACCGGCACAGATGGCGCTCCTTGCGCCAAGGGACGGGAGGATTATTTCATATACCGTCTTGGTGTAGTAATCCAGGCCCCTTACCAGGAACGGATCCAGGTCGTATTCGATGTTTATGTCGGAGAGCGCCTCTTTGACCCCGTTAAAATGGTTCTTACATTCCACGCACAAGAAGTCGTATATCACGGGCATCTTGTGGGCTATCTCCCTGCATCCCTCTTCCTTACAATCAAGCACGCGGAAGACGTTTCTATCCATCCGAGCCAGGCAGAGCTTACAGAGACCCTTTTTGTGCTGGGCCAACTCCTCTTTTAATGTCTTACGATACGGGGGCCTGCACTCCTCGCATCCGATGGTGTTGAGTTTTATCTCATAATCAACCAGGCAGAGACGGTCGTAGACCTGGGTGGCCACACTTATGGTCTCCACATCCACCAGGGGGTCCATAGAACCCACTGCCTCTATGCCTACCTGGTGGAACTGACGGAGGCGGCCTGCTTGTGGCCTCTCCTTTCGAAATTGGGGGCCAACGTAGTAAAATTTTTGAAATTTCTGTGTCTTATATAGTTCATACTCAACGTAGGCACGCATCACCCCTGCGGTGCTCTCAGGGCGGAGGGTTATGGAGGAGTCTTCACCATCGGCAAAGGTGTACATCTCTTTTTCTACGATATCGGTGCTGTCGCCGATACTTCTTACGAATAGTCTGGTGTCTTCGAAGATTGGGGTGCGGACCTCATGGTAGCCGGAGAGCTCAAATATCTCCCTGGATGCCTCCTCCAGCCGCCGCCATAGGCGCCATTGGTGTGGGAGCACATCTTCCATACCCCTGGGTGCCCTCAGTTCTAGGACCTTTTTTGGTTTCTCTTCCTTGCCCATGACATATAGTTTAATCTTTTCTATATATAGACTTATAAATACAATGACATTATAACACCCACCACCAAGGATTCAAGCTCTTTAGAAACGGACTTGGAAATTCTAACGGTTTATTGTAATTTTAAGTGATAAGAGGCGGGTAACGACAGGCCTCCGCAAAAGTCACTCCAATACCCTTGTGTCATTCTGATCCGCCTGAGGCGGAGAAGAACCCGGTATGTAACGTGGCAGTCACACCGTAGGCGGACGTAGAGTCTTTCAGATGTCTCGCAATAGTCAATGGTTAAAATCTTACCTCTCCCTTATGCCTGATATGATGCGGCTAGGGGATAAACATTTGTAGACAAGGACGAAACATGGCATTAATGGGAAGGGCGTTTCAGATTGTAGGCCTTCTGCTGGTTCTAGAGGCCTTATACTTTGGGATAGTGTTAGAGTCTATGGGGAAGGAAATGACTTTCTTAGTAATGGGCGGTGCGGTTTTTTATCTGGGAAGGATAATTGAGGGGAGGGCACATTGAGACCTACCCCGCCTTTTTCTTTAGCTTAAGCTTTTTGCGGCGTCTTTTGGTCTCTACCTCTTGTGCTTCGTGCAATCTAGGGTCTTTAATACGGTCCTTTATCACGAACCTGCGAAAAAGGATCTGGATGCCGAAGAATATGCCGACAAGGAAGGTAATAACAGAAGCGGCTATGAGTGCTTGAAGACCTTGATGCATGTCCTGAGTTTTCTTTAGTTAGAGTTAAATAATTCCTGCCGTTCCGGTGAGGTTGGATAAAAAATAATTATAAACCTTACCACTTGCGCACGCAAGCCCTATCTATGCGTTTTTTGCTAGGTGCCGCTGTTTATCGCGTTCAAGACCTCTTCGGCTGCGCGCACTGATGCACCGGCGCCACCTATATTTGCCTTGACCCGGGCCAATCCCTCTATAACGTAGCTTCTCCTGTCCTTATCCTGTACCAGCTCCAAAACCCTGTCAGCCACCCATTGATGGTCGTCCTTGTACATTAGTGACTCCGGTACCAAGTGCTCTCCTGCAATCTTATTGGTGAGGCACAGGAAAGGCGTCTCTATATAGGGTTTTGCCACGAAATAGGCAAACGGTGTGATACGGTAAGCAACCACCATCGGAGTAAGGTGGGCAGCCACCTCCAAGGTCACAGTTCCGGAACTGGTCAGGCAGACAGTGGAGACCTCAATGACCTCTGGCAGGTTGCCGATGACTATCTCAGCCGGGGAATTAAACCTGCCCTTGATAATCTCTATCAAGTCCATATTCCTCGCATGGTCGCAGGAGATGAGGAAACTTGCATGGGGGAGTTTTTTCTGCAAATCTTCCGCCGCTCTCAGGAATATGGGAAGGAGCTTCGCTATCTCCTGTTCCCTGCTGCCCGGGAGGATTGAAATGACACATTCTCCCTTCTCAGCCTTAAGGCGGTTGACAAGGGCGTTGTCTTGTTCTCTTTTCTCAAGTTCATCAAATAGCGGATGGCCTACATATCTGAAGGGGACACCTGAGCCGGTGTAAAATTCCTCTTCAAAAGGATACACAAGGAGCATCTTTTTAACCACCTTACTCAGTTTCTTTATCCTCCAGCTTCCATGGGCCCAGAGCTGGGGACACACATAATATATAACGGGTACCCCGCGTATGCTGGCCGCACGGGCGAGGTAGATATTAAACCCCGCGTAATCTATCAGTACCGCCAGATGCGGCCTCTCCTGCTCAAAAAACCGCTTGCAGTCCCTGTACACCTGCCAGAGGGTCGGTATCTTAACGAGGGTGCTTGCCCACATAATGGCGTGGTCGTCCATGGCATGGAGACATTGGAGTCCGACATCGTGCATCCTGTGTCTTCCCAACCCGTGGAATCTTACCCCAGGGTCCCTCTTCAATATTTCTTTCATGAGGTTGGCACCGTGCATATCTCCCGACGGGTCACCTGCACTTATGAATATCTTTTTGTTGGCCAAACCGTTTTCCCCGTAAGTAGCTAGGTCCCGGCAAGAAAAAGACGCAGGACGCTGCCCACTAGATTAATTCCGAAGAATATTAAGCCGAGTGCCCATACAAATACCCAGGAGTACGACATATCAAAACAGAACCACCCGTATCTCATGTCCAGGTCAAAGAGTATTAGTAGGAAGGTGGGCCATAGTACAAAGATACAAACCATTGTCCAAAACATCACACTATGACCGGGGACAAGAAGTCCGTGACAAATCCACACATTCAATGAGAAAAATACCGCCATGAAGAGGAGGCAAAGCTTTATCCAGGCGTTAAAATATGCTGTCCCACCGAGAAGAAGTGCCAAGAAAGCGAGGATTATAGGTTTCATATTCGTTACGGTGTTCTGCCGTCAGCAGGAAAGTGTTTGGGACGTTCTAGGATTTTTTACACCAAAGACCCTTAGTAATTCCCTCGTTTGACGGGGTATCTTTGTTACGTGGTTTAACCTCCTTCCTGATACTATGTTCGTCACAAGTTTAATATCCTTTAGCCTATCCAGTAACTCGAGGGACGTAAGCCTGCCGCCCATCCTTGCCTGAGAAAGCCCCTTATCTAACGATGTTACAAGGAGATAGGCCAAAAAACATATGAAAACATATCCCTTTTTATATTTCACTCTGGACGAGACTCCTGCAGGTGGTGTTATATTCCCAAAAAACTCTTCCAGATTAAAGAGTTCTCTATGGGTTTTAACCGCCTTAATTAGAAATGCGCGGTCTATCATATTTGTCTTGAATGCGTACTCATCGTGCCCTTTCACCCTAGGGGAATTTTGGGCCTTTTTGGACAACACGTAGACCCCTGGTCCTTTCTTGCCACGGGTTGCAATTCTTTGCGCAACGTATCCCCTACCCACGTTGTAACGTGGTCTCCTAACGCCCTTTCTACGCCACCTATTGATAAAGACTATATAGGGAATGCTCTTCCTATTAAAGAGATTGGTAACACCATCACCGATAGTTGACCTGTTGGCCACGAACAATGCCTTGCGTCTCTTCAGGTCCTGCCCAAGACCATCGTTTGCAAGCACGTCCTGCATAAGGGCCAAGGGGTTTTTCCCGTCATATATACGGTAGGCCCTAGGTATACCACCCTTGGTGAGAATCGCCAACAGGAATTCCTTTTGCTTTAATCGGTTTCCACGCACCCCAAGGGCATTCATCTTGAGCTTGGTTATATAGCAAAGTGGTGCCGTCCCTTTCCCGGTAGTCTTTGATATGGCGCGCAGCCCTTTGCCCTTGCCGTCTCTTTCCAGATGTTCTAAAAGCCTTATGACTCTCTCGGTAAGTTGCGCCTTGCGCGTCAGCTCCGGCAGATAGACCCTGTCTAGCCATTC
>JBHICS010000134.1:0-4443 GCA_046759685.1 Candidatus Brocadiales bacterium
ATCCCCCACCTCGTCAAGGAAGAGGGTACCACCGTGAGCCTGCTCGAACTTCCCAACGCGCCTGCCCGCTGCACCGGTAAACGCACCCTTCTCGTGACCGAATAGTTCACTCTCGATAAGGGTATCGGGCAGGGCAGCACAGTTCATTACCGCAAGAGGTCCCTGCAAACGTTTGCTCCTCTTATGTATTTCACGTGCCACCAACTCCTTCCCACTACCACTCTCGCCCAATATAAGCACGGTCACATCCGTGGCCGAGACCCTCTCCATCTTCGCAAATACATCCTTTATGGCCTCTGTTTGACCTATAATATCCCCCATGGAGTCTAGATTCTCCAGCTGTGCCCTCAGGCGCTTGTTCTCATCCCTGAGGGCCAGGTTCTCCATGGCATTCTTGGCAATAAGCCTAAGCTCATCTATCTCGAAGGGCTTCGCTATGTAGTCGTAAGCACCCTTCTTCATGGCCTCCACAGCTATCCTCTCAGAGCCATGAGCCGTTACCATAACTACCAAGGGCGGAGTCTCCACTTCCCTCACTTTGCCCAATACCTCAAGCCCATCCATCCTTGGCATGTTTATGTCCAAGAAGATAAGCCCGGGACATCTTGTGTCTATAATCTCCAACGCCTTTGGACCACTTGCGGCCTCATGCACTATGTACCCGTCCTTTTCCAGGGCCATCTTCATCCCAAACCTGGCACCCTTCTCATCATCCACTATGAGTATGGATGGAACACCCATTCTTCATTCCTCTCACTCGTTGACTGCCGAAAGATAACCACCCTGCACTGGTAGTTTCACTACAAAACTAGCCCCCTGTGGGCTACTACCAACCTCCACACTGCCCCCCATCTCCTCCAGACGCTTCTTCACAATAGAAAGCCCCAGGCCGGTGCCCATCTGCTTGGTGGTGTAAAACGGCTCAAATATCTTGTCTGCAGATCCTTCAGATACGCCTGACCCGGTATCTGCGACCTTTATCTCCAGTCCGCCGCCACTATTGGTAACCGTGGTTATAGACAACGTCCCGCCATCAGGCATTGCCTGTATGCCGTTGTGTATAAGATTAAAAAATATCTCCTGCAATGCCCCCTCCTCTGCATGGATGTGTGGAATATCCCCGGAAACGTCCTGATAAATGGTTACACCGTTCTTCCTGGCCTCGTGCTTCAGTACAAGTAAGACCCCGGAGAGCACGTCAGAAAGCCTGTGGCTTTGCCTCTTCCCCCCCGCTGGCCTAGCAACTTGCAAGAGCTGGTTCACCACCTTGGTCAGCCTATCTATCTCATCTACAATAATAGAAAGCGCCTCTCTACCCTTCTTGTCCCCCTTAGTGTCTTCTCTCAGGACCTGAACAATCGCTTTTATAGAACTCAACGGATTCTTTACCTCGTGGGCCACGCTGGCAGAGAGCCTTCCCAGGCTTAGGAGCTTTTCGCTTTCCATTATCCTTCTTTCCAGGCGAAGCTTCTCATCTATCAGCTTGGCCTTGGCCAGGGCAGATGATATCTGGTTAGCGATTATCTGTAGTTGCTCCAGATTATCTGATGGCAGGGGAAAACCCTGGATAGACCTGTCCAGGCACAAGAGCCCAATCAAGTTTCTCTCTTCAAATATTGGAAACACATAATGGGCATCGAGCGACTTCATCTCACCTACGATGTGAACGTCCTTGGCCTCGGGCCTTTCCAGTACTGCGAGTTCCCCTGTGGAAAAGTACTTGGACACACTACTCACATCCTTCGGTGTACGCGCCCGCTTGTGAGTGTCACCGAAGGTCTGAATGTTATCACCCATAAAGAGTATGAGTTTCGCCTTCTTTACCCCCGTAGCATTCTTTACAGCATTTACCACGTAGTCGAGGAGCCCCGAAAGATTAATCAACGAATCTTCAGCAATGCTGTGACTCAGGTCCGTCAGCAGATACTCGCTGTCGGCAAGCCTCCTGAATAAGAGCGTCCTCGTGAGGTCCTGTAACTTCTCCTTCAGCTTTGGAAACCAGTACACCAGGGCGATAACAAGGGTGGCCTCAAGCACCCTGGGGTTTACATCGTAGTGTCTTTCCACATATTTTGAGAATTGCTGTATCCCAAAGTAATAAAGACATATTAGTATCAGTGTGAGAAACGAATAAAAGACACTCCTCCTCAGCACAAATTCCATGTAGTTAAAACGGTACACAAAATACGAAAAGATGACGCTGGGAAATATCGATGACAGCATGGCACCCAGCACGAAGTAGTCACCCACGTAAGAGAGGTGCCTACCCTCTAAAAGTACAATAAACCCGATAAAGGCGGCAATAGAGACAAGCACCCAGGAGATGTAGACGTGAAACCTCTGGTCTTCTGGGTCGTCTGCAAGCCTAGAGACCTTGTATGAGATTAGAGCCGTCACTCCCAGGGCAATTATCAGCCACAACACAAAGGGCTTCACAAAAGGTGTTACCGCCGTGAAAAGATAAGCCTCCTCAGAAAATACCATCTCCCTGACGGCTACAGAAAACGGCAATACCGGGAGGTAAACCACAACGGTTACGAACCCCTGGAGTCTCTTGCTTAAGTACATACCCCTCTCAGTGAGATAAAGGGTCGCCGTGTGGAGGAGCAGGCTGGGGATGAGCCCAATGCCGATATAGGCAACGGCATCCGCAACATAATTGATAGATGAAACACTTCTCCCAAACAGCATCAGGCTGAAGATGCTTATGGTATTGCCAATATGCCACATGGCCACCGTTACTACCAAAAAGAAGAAGGCCAGTTCGCTTGGTGTCTTGTTCTTCCTTTGGTAGATAAGGGCCAAGAGGACTACATGGAGGACACTTCCAACCAGGAATCCTGTAAGAGAGACTAGCTCATACAACGGCATATATCGTCCCTTTCTTTAAGCAGTTAGACTAAAATGATAGTTCCTGGCCAGTTACCTGTCAACAGGGAAAAACCTTGTAAAAGCACTGTAATTTCTGGTATTATTTGGAATTACATACTTAGAGGGTTTTCTTGTTTGTAAGATGCATTTTCCGGAAGTATGGGTTTACGCATGCGTAACATTATAACGAAGATACAAGAACTAAAAAAGAGGCACAATGCTATTATCCTCGCCCACAACTACCAGAGGGGTGAAATACAGGATATAGCAGACTTTACCGGTGATTCCCTGGGCCTATCCCAACAGGCCGCAAGGACCGATGCAGATGTGATAGTATTCTGCGGTGTACACTTTATGGCAGAGACGGCAGCCATACTGTGCCCCGACAAGACCGTACTCTTGCCAGACCCAGAGTCCGGTTGCCCAATGGCCGATATGATAACAGCCGAAGGACTCAGAAAAAAGAAGTCGGAAAATCCCGATGCAAAGGTGGTCTGCTACGTTAATACTACTGCTGCCGTAAAGGCCGAGAGCGACATATGTTGCACCTCTTCTAATGCCAAGAAAATAGTCTCGTCCATACCCGAAGAGGACGAGATTATCTTTGTGCCTGATAAAAGCCTTGGGGCCTATGTCTCCTCAGTACTGGGTAGAAAGATGACCTTCTGGCCGGGCTTCTGCCCCACACACCACCGCATCCTGGCCCAGGACATCGAGAAACGCAAACGCGAATACCCCAATGCAAAGGTGGTGGTACACCCCGAGTGCACAGGAGACGTTATTGAACTGGCCGACCACGTGGCCAGTACCACCGGTATCGCTAAATACTGTAGGGAATCAAACGTCGGGGAAATCATCGTAGGCACGGAAAACGGGATAATACACCGGCTCCAGAAGGAATGCCCCGAAAAGACGTTTATACCAGCCACCGAACAGGCTATATGTCCCAACATGAAAAAGAACACCATTGAAAAGGTACTATGGTGCCTGGAGGACATGGACGCCAAGAACGAGGTCACTGTGCCTGAGGACGTGGCAGAAAGGGCCAGGCTGGCCATAGACAGGATGATGGAGCTTTCAGAACCCAGCCCCGCCCTGAGGAGCTAGAAACAAACAAATCTCTGTTGGGCACTTCCATCACAGACGCAAGAGACCCACGCACTTGAAATCTAATGGAACCAAACGGGAAACTAAAGAGACTTAAAGGCATTATACGTGACCTGGACAGTGTGGTAGTTGCATTCTCTGGAGGCGTGGACAGTACCCTTGTGGCCAAACTCTGTAGCGACCTCCTGGGGGAGAAGGCGCTGGCAGTCACCGCAAGTTCAGAAACCTATCCGGCCCATGAGCTTGAGGCAGCCAAACGGCTCGCCAAGGAAATCGGCATTACCCACCTTATCATCGAGACCAAGGAATTAGAGATTAAGGGTTTTAGTGATAATCCGCCAGAGAGGTGCTACTTCTGCAAGTCTGAACTCTTTGAGAAACTAAAGGATATTGCTGGCAAGGAAGGTTACGCTAACGTAGTAGACGGCGCCAACCTAGACGATACACAGGATTATAGGCCAGGCT
>JBHICS010000135.1:0-4425 GCA_046759685.1 Candidatus Brocadiales bacterium
GGCCTTCTTAAGTGCCTGCTCGGCCATATTCCAGGTCTCGTCCGTGCCTATATATTTTTCTTTCTCGCCCCTGCCCCTGACGGCGAGTTCTATTTCGTATTCCTTAAATCCGAAAGAGTTGAGCATGTAGTTGGCCAGGTCTAATACCCCTACTATTTCACCCTCCAACTGCTCAGGTGTGCAGAATATGTGGGCGTCGTCCTGGGTAAATCCCCTTACCCTGAGAAGCCCGTGCAGAACTCCGGACCGTTCGTACCTGTAGACTGTACCCAACTCTGCAAATTTCAATGGAAGGTCGCGATAACTCCTCATTTCGGACTTGAAGATAAGGATGTGAAACGGGCAGTTCATGGGTTTTACCAGATACTCAGCGGTCTCCATCTCAAAGGGGCTGAACATGCTCTGTCGGTAGAAGTCCCAGTGGCCGCTGGTATGCCAGAGTCCGGACTTGGCTATGTGTGGGCTGTAGACCACCTGGTAGCCTCTCTTATAATGTTCCTCGCACCAGAATCTTTCTATTATATTGCGCATGCGCGCGCCCTTCGGGTGCCAGAGCACCAGTCCAGGGCCCACGTCCTCCTTGATGCTGTATAAATCCAGATCTTTTCCCAAGCGCCTGTGGTCACGCTTCTTTGCCTCATCGAGTAACTTCAGGTACTTGTCCAGTTGCTCTTTTCGGAAGAATGCCGTGCCGTAGATGCGCTGTAGCATCGGGTTTGTTTCTTTACCCCTCCAGTACGCACCCGCAACGTTAAGGAGCTTAAATGCAGGGACACGACCCGAACTGGGTATATGTGGGCCGCGACAGAGGTCCAAGAACTCACCCTGCGAGTAGAAGCTAACCTCTTCTCCTACCTCAAGGTCTTTTATCAGTTCTACCTTGTAGGGCTGACGTTCCACCTCCATCTTCTTTATGGCTCCATCCCTGGGCATGACCTTTCTGTCGAAGGAGAAATTCTCCTTTATTATCTTTTTCATCTCCATCTCTATAGCGTCCAGGTCTTCTTGCGTCAAAGGCCGCTCAAGATGGAAGTCGTAGTAGAACCCGTTTTCTATAGTAGGACCAACCCCCAACTTTGCACCGGGGAAGAGCCTGCATACAGCCTGTGCCATTATGTGGGCGGTACTGTGGCGAAGTATCTCCAGGGCCTCTGGAGAGTCCTCCATTATTACAAAGAGGGAGGTATCACGGGTGAGGGGAAAACTCAGGTCAACCAATGTGCCATTGGTCTTACCTGCAATGGCCTTCTTCTTGAAGGGGCCGCCCAGGTCTTCGGCAACCTCTCCAACTGTGGTACTCTCTCTATAAGTTTTTTCTAAGCCGTCCGGTAGAACTACCTTTATCATATATTATCACAAAAATTTTCTTCATGGTGGGCGATACTGGACTCGAACCAGTGACCTCTTGCTTGTCGAGCAAGCGCTCTAGCCAGCTGAGCTAATCGCCCGGAAGGGTATCCAAATGTGTATCACAAAGAATTTTAAGTGTCAAGGGGGAAAAACCTCTAGAAAAATGTTCCTGGATTTTTTCCTGAAAAGACCGTAACATCTTACATTGGTTGGACTAAACTATCTCAAGGCCTTTCTCCCAAACGTCCTCCTTAGGGACATGAGGACCTCCCTTAGGACCAGGCGTTTATCCTCTAAGGCCTTGAGGTGAAATGGCAGAACACAGCCGCAGCGGGAGCAATCGGCCATTGGGCCCATCATGCAGGGCCTTTTCACACGGCCCTGGGGGTCAAAACAGAAAGAAACCTGACGGAAGAGGCAGTCATGGGTTACGGCCTGACAGCTGTCGGACTTCATCATCTCGAACACTTCGGTGGGGAGAAAGATAAAGTCACCGTGTATGCCCTTTAACCTTATGAGGTTATCTATAATCTTATCCCTCAGCTCCCAGTGCGGCCACAGGTCATCATTATCGAGGCCCCTTACTGGGGTGTAAAACTGGAAGAGCACCCCTCTTACACCGCCCCTCTCATGCCATTCATCCACGAAGGCTTCCACACCCGTGTAATTCTCCTTGGTAATCACCATAGACAGTAATATCTTCAGGGCTGGCCTATTTATGTTTTTTATTATTCTGTCGTACGTGCCCCTGCCTCGTATCGAGTCGTGCATGTCACGGGGGCCGTCCATAGACACATAAAAATTTACATCGGGCCAGTCTGGGAGCTCCATCGTCCCATTAGTTGTGACCAGGTTCGATTTGAAATATATCATGCCCCTTTCTATTAAGCTCTTTCTAAGGAGCGGTTCACCACCAATCCAGGAACACTGGTAAAAGGGGAAATTCTCCTTTTTCAGCCCCTCGAACTTCTCCATCCATTCGTCATCTGTCAGTTCAGGCTCTGACTCATAGTCATGGGCGTAGAAGTAGCAGTGGCGGCACCGCAGATTACAACGGTTGGTGACGTCTATTGAACCTATTGCGCCCTTAGGCTTACCGAAAAGGTCAAAGCGGGTAAGGTCATAGACCTTGAAGATGAACTTAGCGGCCTCTTTGCCCATAACCCTGCTTGAGAGGTCAAAAAGGTTGTCCCTCAGACCGCCCTGCTCCTTTATCCGCAGCTCTCGTATTTCTTTTTCCTTTATGCCCACCATGATTTAAATACAAGCACTTTACTTTCTCTATAAATGAAACAGATTCATGGCCAAAAAGCAATAGAATTCCCCTGGGCAGGGGTGCCCATAAGCGTTAGCCATGTGTAGGATTGCCATTGTTTCCTTGACAATAGACGTTGATTGAGTTTAATAGAATTTCTTGACAGCTGAAAAATAAAAAGGGGAGTCAGAGACCATGACATATAAGGCGAAGATACGTTACGGTCTTATGAAGTACGTTAAGGATTTTTTCTCGGATTTGCCGGACCTGAAGGTAGGTGATAAAGTGTTGGTGAACTCCGAGAGGGGCCAGGAGGCAGGGGAAGTGATTACGCACCCCGAAGAGGCCCACGGGTGCGACTGCAGCTCATGTCCCAAGCTAGTGCGTAAGACCACAGATGAGGACGAGCAGTGGCTTGGAAAGATAGAAGATGAGCTGGTACCCCAGGAGTACGAGTTCTGCACAGAGAAGATACGAGAGCGGAAGATGCCCATGAAACTTACCACCGTGGAGCATCTCCATGACGCAAAGAAGATTATTTTTTACTTCGTGTCCAAGGGTAGGGTTGACTTCAGAGAACTGGTAAAGGACCTGGCAAGGCAGTACAAGACCCGAATCGAGATGAGGCAGATAGGGGTCAGAGATGAGGCAAGGCTCCTTGCCTCCCATCAACGCTGTGGCCGAGAACTCTGCTGCAAAAGCTGGTTGAAGGACCTGGAGCCTGTCACAATGAAAATGGCAAAGAACCAGAAGGCTACCCTGGACCCCTCGAAGATATCTGGCAGATGCGGAAGGCTTATGTGCTGTCTCCGTTACGAGAATGAGGTCTATGAAGATATGAAATCCGTTCTGCCAAGAAAAGGCTCCAATGTGGTCACGCCGCATGGCGAAGGAAAGATCATAGACCATGAGATACTCAGACAGAGGGTAGTCATTGAAACAAAGGATGACCGCGTACTGACAATTGACGCAAAGGACATCCAAAAGCCAAACGAAGGAGATAGTCGGTCTGTTGGGTAAAGGAAGTTTTTACCTCACTACTCCCATTTATTACGTAAACGATGTACCCCACGTAGGGCACTCTTACACGACTATCGCTGCCGATGTCTTGGCACGATATGAACGGCTGAAGGGGAAAGACGTATTTTTCCTCACGGGTACGGATGAACATGGGCAAAAGATACACAGGGCCGCCCATGCCGGCAATGAAACACCTGAGTCTCTCGTGAATCGAGTGGTGGAGAGGTACAAACACCTGTGGAGAAACCTCTCCATCTCAAACGACGATTTTATTAGGACCAGTGAGCCTAGACACACCAAGCGGGTACAAAAAGTCTTTCAAAGGCTGTACGAGAATGGCGACATCTATCTCGGGGAGTATGAGGGGTGGTATTGTGTCCCCTGTGAGAGTTTTTGGGTCACTGGGCAGTTGGTCGAAGGTAGCTGTCCTGAATGCGGTCGCACTGTAGAAAGGCTGAGGGAAGCGAACTATTTCTTCAAGCTCTCCAAATACAGGGACAGGATTCTAAGACACATTGACGCAAATCCAGAGTTTGTACGACCGGAGTCAAGGAAAAATGAACTCCGGAACCGCCTGTTGGCAGGTGTTGATGACGTCAGTGTTAGCCGCAAGGGATTGCCCTGGGGTATTCCCGTTCCAATGGACCCTGGACACACGATATATGTCTGGATCGATGCACTTCTAAATTACATAACCGCTTTGGGCTACGATGATGAGATGGAAAGGTTCAATAGATACTGGCCGGCAGACGTCCACCTTATAGGAAAAGAGATACTCTGGTTCCATGGTGCCATCTGGC
>JBHICS010000136.1:0-4424 GCA_046759685.1 Candidatus Brocadiales bacterium
TGGCAGATTGCGTGGGATGTCTTTACATGCTTACATTGCGGGCATATAAAACGCCTGGATAGGCTTCCAGACGTCCTCTGTGCCCTCTGTGAGCTTGGAATGCTTGGAGAAAGAAGGCTAAGGTGAGAACGCCTCTTTCCTTTTCTAGAGCTAGAGTGTTTTCTTTTTGGATTGGGCATACAAATTCTAAGATATTTTGAGTAAAAAGCAAAGGGAAGAAAAAGGAAGAGCCTCGATCTTTATACCTCCTTATCCTTCCCTTGGCTTTCTTATGGTCGTGTGAGCCTTATACTTACGTATCTCACCCCACAAAATCGACATATTCTATTATTCACAGTTACCATTGTCAAGTAAAATCTAAGACCTCATACTAGTAGTATAAGGCCAAAGTATTTTACATATGTGCCTTTCTCCTCCAGGAAGTGGACCTCAAAGCCGTTATCCCTTACCGTCTGGAAAACATCTATGCCGCAGGCCTCCATAGAGGGCCTCGCATGATATGGCATAAGGCATGGTTCTTCCTCAGGGCATGTAGGGCAAAGGGGACACGGTCCAGCACCCATGGCAAAGGCCTTGTGAAAACCTGCAATGTTGGCATCCAGCTCTAGCTTCAGGAGCAACTCCATAAATTCCTTCCCCGGTGGCTGGCCTTCTATAAGTATGCCATGCCTGTAAGACCTAAAGATGTCTCTGGTCTCTCTGTAAGTGGGTGCAAACGGGGGGCAGGTCTTTGACTTGTTGTAATGGGAACAGCCGAATCGGCACTTCATCTGCACCCATGGTTCCACCACTATGCTTGACATTGGTATTATCTTTGCCTCAGTAGCGCCACGCCGTACCGCCTCCTCGCACAAGGTGCTCATATCATGTGTCTTTGTCTCCACCAAAAGTAGTCCTCTCTCCCTCCTCAGACACAAAGTTACCGTAACAAAAAAGCAAACTTAAGACACATATCAGCCAGCAACCATCCTGTCAACACAAAATTGGGTTTGACCCCTTGGGAGGTGTATGATAGTATTTGCCGTAAGCCTTTTAAAGATGCGTCATTATAAACAGGAGGCTCCGTTCATGGAATATACCTTGAGCCAGATACATTCCATTACGGGCGGCACACTGGTAGGGGACGGCAGTGTGAAAATTACCGGTGTTGGGAGCCTGGAGGCTGCGGGTCCCGGGGATATCAGCTTTGTTAAGGAAGAGGGGTTGGTCAAGAGTGCCTTGTGTACAAGGGCAACCGCTCTGGTAACGCACAGGGATATACCTGAGTTGGGCAAGCCATTAATAGTCGTTGAGAACCCATTCCTGGCCTTCATAAGGTTTCTGCAGTTAATAACAGAAAGAAATACCTCCCAGCCCAAAGGCGTCCACCCACTGGCACTTGTCTCTAAGGGGGCCTCATTAGGCAAGGATGCGTCCGTTGGGGCGCACAGTGTTGTTGAGGAAGGGGCGGTAATCGGCGACAATGTCACCATACACCCCATGGTGTACGTGGGAAGAGATACAAGGGTCGGCGATGAAACGGTTATATACCCACAGGTCACCGTAAGAGAATCGATTACGATTGGCAAGCGTGTGGTCATACACTCGGGAACCGTTATAGGCGGTGACGGCTTCGGATACCTCCAGGTGGAGGGGCGTCATGTGAAAATACCCCAGGTCGGGACTGTCGAGATAGGGGATGACGTAGAGATAGGCTGTAACGTTACCATCGACCGAGCAACCATGGATAAGACCGTAATAGCCCGGGGTGTTAAGATAGACAACCACTCTCACGTTGCACACAATGTGGTTATTGGCGAGGACTCTATGCTCATCGCATATGCAAAGATTGCTGGTGGGGCGGTTATCGGTAAAAATGTAATGATTGCCGAAGATGTGGGCGTGACAGACCATGCGGTGGTCGGCGATGGTTCAACCGTCGGGGGCGGTGCGAATGTCTACAAGAGCATCCCGCCCGGCTCTGTAGTGTGGGGCTCGCCGGCTAAGCCTATCATGGAAGAAAAGCGTCTCCAGGCTATACTCAAAAAACTGCCAGAGATGAGAGACACGCTTAAAGAACTCTCTAAGGAACTTTTGAAAGAAAAAGGGCGTTAGGGAATTGTTATACCCTAACACCCTTTTCGTGGTCTTTTTCCAGTAAACGTATTATACTGAAACCGGCGCCTTCTCCTCCTCCCTTACCTTGAACTTCTTGTCGAGCTTCTTCATCTTCTCCACAATGCCGCCATACTCTAGATCTTCGTACGGTAGCATGGCAGGCCCAGAGAAGCCCTGGCGCCTTATCTCTTGTGCCTTCTGGGAAACATTGTTCCTTACCCAGTCCCAGAATGGGTGGTCAAAGGCATCGGTTGGCTCGGTGAGCTTGCCGTCATGCACACAGAAGGCGGCGCAGGTTACTACAGGAGGTCCATCAAAGAAGGAGATCGTAGCGTTTTGCTTGCAAGGCATCATGGGGCCGTTATGGCTGCCCCTCATGAACCCTGCTACGTAGTGACCTATGCCGTATGGAGAAAGTATCTCACCAGTGGCCGGGAACTGAGACTGCGCACGGACCAGATGAACAGGGTCGTCCTTACCGGTGTACTTTCCTGCTATATTTCTCAGCCTCGACGTGCTTACGGCCGCTGCCTGATCACCGGTATGCCTCGACCAGATGGACTCTACAACAAACCTGGAGTTGTCCCTGAGTAGCGCTGCTATGTCATATGAATCTTCTGGGGAGTTTAGCTCTATTATGCGGTCGCCCTCGGTGTAGTTTACGTCCATTATCAAAAACTTGTATCCCTCCGCCATGGATGGGCTAAGCATGAGTCCTGGACAGTACATCGGGTCTGTGAAACTGAGAAATAGGGGCAGATTGTATGCACCTGGGTCCGTCTTATCTGCTGCAAAGAATAAGAAGGGCTCGTTTGGCCTCTCCTCGATCTCCATCTCTGCGACTGCCGGGCCCATGCCCTTTACATTGCCGGAGAAGGCGTCCTTGAGCAAGTCCTGTCCGGCACCGTAGAGACCCTGGTTCTTTGCCATCTGGGTACCGGTAACAAAGGCATCCCAGGCCAGTTTATGGATCTCCTCATTCGATATCCCACCAGTGTGGGTCATTAATATGGCAATGTCATCACCGGTATGGCTGATGAAATGGTCTATTACCCTCTTCTTGCCATAGGAGTCTATATGGTTCCTAACTGTCTTTAACACGTCGGCACTGGGCGTTATGTGTCCGCCAATGCTCCCAATGTCGGCCTTGATTACGCTCAGAGTTGTTTTCATCTTTACTCCCCTCCTCCAGAACCCACTCTAAAAATAACTGCTATTAATAATCCTTCGCAGATTTTATTTAAAGATGACAAATCACTTTGGGTAGTAGCGATATTTTACTTTCTTGCCCCTTAAAATCAAATAATTTATTTCTTGAGCCATTATTTTTATTGACTCTTATATCCCAAGACGCTAATTTTAGCCGGGATGGGCAAGAGGCAGGCCGTAGATACCAATTACATAAAGTTTCTTGGTACGGCTGGGGCCCGCTTTGTAGTTTCTACCCAGTTAAGGGCCTCAGGAGGTGTGTGGTTTTCTCTCGACGGCATTAATATACTGGGTGACCCAGGCCCTGGTAGTTTAGTGCGCTGCGCCTCCTCAAGGCCCAAGATGAACCCCGCCAAGTTAGATGCCATAGTGCTTACTCATAGACATCTGGACCACTGCGGGGACATAAATATCATGATAGAGGCCATGACGCAGGGGGACACAAGGAAAAAGGGCGTGCTATTTGCCCCAAGACAGGCTCTGGAAGAAGACCCGGTGGTTTTCCACTATGTTAGGAAATTTCTTTCCAGAATAGAGATACTTGAGGTGGGGGGTTCATACCGGTTGGACGGCCTGAGCTTTTCAGCTCCCATACGGCATAAGCATCCGGTGGAGACGTATGGAGTAAATTTCAAGAGTTCTATCTGCACAGTCTCTTGGGTAGTAGATACCCTATTTTTCCCCAAATTACTTGAGCACTACAGGGGCGATGTATTGATACTAAATGCGGTAAGATTTAGGTCTGAGGATGACGAGGCCAAGGGCATATACCATCTGAACCTCGACGACATAAGGTTAATGGTTAAGGAACTTAGGCCAAAGGTAACCATTCTAACCCACTTTGGGATGAAGATGCTAAAGGCCAGGCCTCACGAGCTAGCCTTGGCGCTATCCGACGAGGTAGGATGCAGGGTTGTGGCGGCATCGGATGGTATGAGCTTTGACCTTACACAGCTGGGAGACAACTGACTGCCCTATCGGCATAACCTTTTACAACCTTGATTTGGTCATTTAAATTGAATCTATCTAAGATCCTAACATTTGCATTTACTGAGCTTCCGCTTGCTGATATCTCTAACCGGCCCTCTATACCCGGCAGTCTGTCGGACGTTAAACAC
>JBHICS010000137.1:0-4422 GCA_046759685.1 Candidatus Brocadiales bacterium
ATAATCACGTACCCGCCATTGGCCCCTGGCACAGCACCCTTTACAAGGAGCAAATTCCGCTCCTTATCCACTCTTACTACCTCTAGATTTTGGATAGTCATCCGCTCCTGGCCCATATGCCCTGCCATCTTCTTGCCCTTCCATACCCTAGAAGGATAAGCGCTGGCGCCAATGGAGCCTAGCGTCCTGTGTCTGGTATGACCGTGGGTCATGGGGGCTCCGCCGAAGCCCCACCTCTTCATTGGCCCCTGAAACCCCTTGCCCTTGCTGACGCCAATCACATCCACCTTTTTTATGCCTTCAAATATATCCACCTTTATGGGCTGACCAGCTTCAAGGGCTGGCTCTCCATTGTAAGCTATCTCACGGATAAACCTCTTCGGCGCCACACCAACCTTCTTTGCGTGGCCAATCAGCGGCTTTGTAGCCCTCTTTTCCTTCATGCCATCAAAACCCAACTGAAGTGCAGAGTAGCCGTCTCTCTCTTGGGTCTTTATCTGGAGGACGTCACACGGTCCAGCCTCAATGACGGTCACGTGAACCCTGGTACCGTCTTTCTGGAATATCTGAGTCATCCCCAGTTTCTTTCCGAGTAAACTGCTAACCATTACACAGCTTCCTTGTATATAATCTCTAGACCTTTATCCTTATCTCTATCCCGGCAGGCATATTGAGTCTGTTCAGTGCATCCACTGTCTTGGCCGTAGGCTCCGATATGTCTATAAGGCGTTTGTGGGTCCTTATCTCGAACTGCTCCCTGGATTTCTTGTCTACATGGGGAGACCTGAGCACAGTATACCTTTCAATACGGGTGGGGAGGGGTACCGGCCCTGAAACCTTGGCGCCCGTTATCTTCGCCGTCTCCACTATATCGGCCGCGGCCTGGTCCAACACCCTCTGGTCGTAGGCCTCCATGCGTATACGTATTTTTTGGTCTATTACCATATTTCACCTAGGGGAAAAATGACATATGATACTATTTTATCTTCCTATGTCAACACTTAAGCGATGCTTGCACAGACTTCTTTGGGCACGGCCCTGTAGTCAAAAGGCTCCATGATATAACTTCCACGGCCGCTGGTCAGAGACCTAAGAGTGGTGGTATATCCAAACATCTCTGCCAGTGGTACTAAACCCTTGATTATTCTTACACCACTCCTAACATCCAGTTCCTGTATGTCAGCCCTACGTCCGTTGAGGTCGCCAAGCACATCGCCCAAGTATGATTCAGGTACTGCCACTTCCACCTTCATTATAGGCTCAAGCAACACTATACCGGCCTGTTGCACGCACTGTGTAAGGGCGCGAGAAGCGGCAGTATAGAAGGCAAGGTCTGAGGAATCTACAGGATGGTGGGACCCATCTATTAGGGTAGCTTTTACATTAATTAGAGGGTAACCGCTAGAGACACCTCCCTGTGCAGAATCCATAATGGCGGACTGAACCGCCCTTATGTACTGCTTGGGGATGGCACCCCCAACAATCTTATCTTCAAAGATTACCGGATGGGCATCTTTGCACGGCTCAAAAAGTATTACCACATGGCCATACTGACCTCGGCCACCTGTCTGCTGTATAAATTTTTCTTCTATCTCCACAGATCTGGCTATCGTCTCTTTATAAGCAACCCTGGGAGTGCCTATGTTGGCATCCACCTTGAACTCGCTAAGCATGCGATTCTTTAAGACCTCTAGGTGCAGTTCTCCCATACCGGACATTATGAGCTGCCCGGTTTCGTTGTTCATCTGGGCAAGAAATGTGGGGTCCTCCTTCTTCAACCTCTCCAGGGCATAGACAAGCTTTTCTTTCTCTGCCTGGGTCTTTGGCTCGATGGCCATGGAGATAACCGTTTCTGGGAACTGCATTGGCTCTAGAAGTACTGGTTGCGGGCGCTCACACAGGGTGTCACCGGTCACCGTGCCCTTCAGGCCCACTACAGCCACGATATCACCCGCCACAGCATTATCAACCTGTTCGCGCTCCTTTGCATGCATCTTGTAAAGACGGCTCACCAACTCCACCTTGTTCTTCCTGGAGTTGAATACCCTTTGACCCGAACGCATCCTACCAGAATAAATACGAAGATAGGTGATGTCTCCATGTTTGTCTGCAAATAACTTGAAAGCAAGGGCAGCAAGGGGTTCTTCCGCCGACGGTTTCCTGGTCAATGTACTCTCATCTTTGGGGTGGGTCCCGGTTACTGGAGGAATATCAAGGGGGGAGGGGAGGTAATCACAGATGGCATCGAGGAGCATCTGCACTCCCTTGTTCTTAAACGCAGAACCACAGAGCACCGGTGTAAATCTTGATGCCACCGTGCCCTGGCGGATGGCCTTCTTTATATCTGCCTCCGTTATTGGTTCTTCCCTCAAATATTTTTCCATGAACCACTCCACTTCCTCCGCGATGTGTTCTATCATCTCCTCCCGTAGCCTGGTGGCTTCAGAAAGATATTCTTCCGGTATATCAACCACATCGTAATTTCTCAGAAGGTCTTTCTTTGATTCGATGTCTTTATAGAGCCAGGCCTTCATTCCAACGAGGTCTATACAGCCTCTGAGGTCCTGTTCCTTACCTACGGGTATCTGTAACGGTACGGTCTTGGCGCCTAGTTTTTCTTCTATATCTGCAACCACGCGAAAGAAGTCGGCACCAACCCTATCAAGCTTGTTAACGAAACAGAGCCTGGGCACTTTGTATCTGTCGGCCTGACGCCATACCGTCTCAGACTGTGCCTGTACACCGGCTACGCCGCAGAACACACAGATGGCCCCGTCCAGCACCCGGAGGGACCTCTCTACTTCTGCCGTAAAGTCCACGTGGCCAGGCGTATCTATGACGTTTATCTGGCAGTCACCCCAGAAACACGTAGTGGCAGCCGCTGTAATGGTTATGCCGCGCCTCTGTTCCTCCTCCATCCAGTCCATGGTGGCCGTACCTTCGTCTACCTCTCCTATCTTGTACGCCCTGCCAGTATAAAAGAGAATCCTCTCGGTAAGGGTAGTCTTACCCGCATCTATGTGGGCGGCTATGCCGATGTTGCGTAATTTACCAATGTCTGTTTTCTTGTTCATAAGTACTCTCTACCACGTAAAGTGCGCAAAGGCCTTGTTGGCCTCAGCCATCTTGTGTGTGTTCTCCCTCTTGGTGTATGCTGTTCCCTGTCTTCTATACCCGTCCATCAGTTCCTCTGCCAGTTTTCTGTGCATGGGACGGCCCTTTTTGGCCTTCGCAGCCTGGAGGATCCACCTTATGGCCAGGGAGGTCTGTCTCTTTCTTGGGACCTCTACAGGCACCTGGTATGTCGCTCCGCCTATACGTCTTGAACGGACTTCCACAAGGGGCTTTACATTGTTTACAGCCATCTCAAGAACCTCTATAGGCTCTTTATCCTGAACCTTCTTCTTAATAAAGTCCATAGCAGCATAAAATATCCTCTCGGCCGTACTCTTCTTTCCCTTTCGCATTATGCCGTTTATGACCTTAGAGGCCAGCTTGCTGTTATATCTCACATCTGGTTTAAGAAAGACTGCTGTGCTTCTGTACTCAAGTCCCATAAATATCCTCCCTACTTAGGACTCTTTGCGCCGTATTTGGAACGTCCTCGTTTCCTCCCTGACACACCGGCAGTGTCCTGGGTGCCACGGACTATGTGGTACTTTATCCCTGGCAGGTCTCTAACCTTTCCACCCCTCACGAGGACAATGGAGTGTTCCTGTAGATTGTGCCCTTCCCCTGGGATATATGCAGTAACCTCCCTCCCGTTGGAAAGCCTCACCCTAGCCACCTTCCTAAGTGCCGAGTTGGGCTTCTTGGGCGTACGGGTCATGACCTGCAGGCAAACGCCCTTTTTATGGGAGCTCCCCTCCAGGTCTGGGCTTTTGCTCCTCTTCCCTACCTTCTTTCTACCCTTCCGTACTAGTTGGTTTATTGTCGGCGTCATAAAGAGATATCCCCTCTACTTACTTGCTGTGTCTTCTAGTTCCTTTTCCTCTTCTTGCTCCACCTTCCTTACATCAAGGGCAGTAAGTTCCTTAAACCCAGTACCTGCCGGCACCAGATGCCCAAGGATTACATTTTCCTTCAAACCCACCAGCGGGTCTTTCTGCCCCTTCAGGGACGCAAGTGTCAACACCTTGGTGGTCTCCTGGAAGCTGGCTGCTGATATGAAGCTATCCGACTGCAGTGATGCCTTGGTAATGCCCATAAGCATAGGTTTCGCTGTAACCGGCTTGCCCTTGGCCTCCTTGATATTTTTGTTTTCTTCCCTAAACTTGTACTTCTCTATGATCTGCCCAGGTAGTAGGTCAGTGTCACCGGGGTCATCAACCGTTACCTTACGAAGCATCTGGGCAATGATTATTTCTATATGCTTGTCATCCATCGGTACATTCTGGGACCTATAGACATTCTGAACCTCTT
>JBHICS010000138.1:0-4421 GCA_046759685.1 Candidatus Brocadiales bacterium
GGGAGTCATACAGTGATCGACCGTTATCAAGCGATTGCGACCATCATGGCGCACATCGGTTCTGATGATCTGGTCTTGAGTACCACGGGGATGATCTCTCGGGAAGTCTTTATGACCCATGATCGTCCCGGGAATTTTTATATGATCGGCTCTATGGGTCTGGCCTCTGCAATCGCATTAGGTCTTGCTGTGAATAGCCCAAAACGCAAGGTGGTAATATTGGACGGTGACGGTAACCTGCTTATGAACCTGGGGATTTTGACCCAGATAGGTGCATTATCACCCGAAAACCTCATCCATATAGTATTGGATAATGAGGTCTATGGCTCTACAGGAAACCAGCCAACTGTTTCATCGCAAGTACGGCTGGAGGATATAGCTAAATCGTCAGGATATCCTGAGGTAGTGAAAGTAACAGAACGAGGAACATTTGAGACCGCATTAAAGAGGTGCCTTAAGACGCACGGCCCATCCTTTATCCTTGCCAAGATAAAGGCTGATAATATGGGCGAGAGACTGAGCAGGGTTACGCACAATCCGGTAGAGATAAAGGAGAGATTTATGAGAAGCGTAAATGGAGAGGAACGGCATTGAAGAAGTTGGTGCTTCTTAACCCTGGCCCTGTAAACACCTCGGGAAAGGTGCGTAATGCCATGCTCAGAGGCGATATGTGTCACAGGGAGGATGATTTCTCCAGAATTCAGCGTAATGTCAGAGAGATGCTGATTGATACTTTTGCCCAGGATGGCACCTACACGTCGGTCATATTTACCGGTTCAGGTACAGCCGCAATGGAGGCTGCCATCTCTTCTTCTCTTAGTGAAGGAAAAACCATTTTGGTGGTCAACAACGGAGTATACGGGGAGAGGACGTCAAAAATAGCCACTATATATAAGTTTAACAAGGTAGAGCTGACCTATGGTTGGAAGCAATTGCCCGACCTGGATGAGATAGAAAATACGCTTAGGGCCCATCCCGAGGTTGAAGTGGTGGCACTGGTTCATCATGAGACCTCCACGGGACTTATCAACCCGGTGAAGGAGATAGGCAAGATATGTAAAAGGTATGGGAAAATACTCCTCGTAGATTCAATCAGCGGTCTTGGAGGCGAGGAAATAGACATTGTAAAGTATAACGTAGATATATGTATAGGTTCGGCGAATAAGTGCATACAGGGCTTCCCGGGACTTTCGTTTGTCATCGCTAAAAAAGAGCAGATTGAGAGGATGAGAAGCCTTCCGGCCCGTTCAATGTATCTTTATATTCCAACCCAGTGGGAAAACCAGGAAAGGGACGGTACCACGTTTACACCCTCTATCCCTATATTTTACGCCCTGGAGGCAGCCCTTGAGGAATTACGCGAAGAAGGTGTTAGTAATAGGATCATCCGCTACAAGAACGCATCTCGTGTTCTCAGGGAAGGTTTTAAGGGGCTTGGGCTCAGGCTCTTTCTACCCGAAAATCTCATTTCCAACACCATTACGGCCCTGCATCTGCCGGATGGGGTAAGTTATCAAAAGCTCCATGACAGCCTAAGGAAAGAGGGGTTTGTCATCTATGCCGGCCAGGCAAGGCTTAAGGCAGAGATCTTCAGGGTAGCTAACATGGGCGAATTAGCATCTCAGGAATTAACGCTTTTCCTGGAGAGTCTGGGAAAAATCTTGGGAGAGGTTGGATGCAGGCTATAATACTTGCTGCGGGGGTGGGAAAAAGGCTGATGCCCCTAACGAATGAGCTGCCTAAGTGCCTTATAAAGATAGGTGGGAAAACACTACTTGCCAGATACCTTGAGATCCTGGAAAGGTTAGACATAAAGGATGTAACCTTTGTACTAGGTCACCTGAAGAACATGATTCTTGAAGAGATAAAAACACTTAGCGAAAGTAAAGGATTTAGATTCCACTACCTAATTAATGAAGACTATAAGAGGGGCAGTATAACGTCTCTATGGATAGCGAGAGCGGTTTTAGGGGAAGACGCGCTTATTCTGGACGCCGACGTACTCTTTCACCCTGCACTTTTTGAGAGACTGGTGCGATCATCCAAGTCTAGCTGCTTCTTGATGGATGAAGATTTTAGCGACTCTGGGGAGGAGATGAAACTCTTTGTCCAGGGTGATAGAGTAATAGCTATCTCGAAAAACAATACAGTAAAGTCTCAGTATGTTGGAGAGGGTGTAGGCTTTCTAAAACTGTCAGCAGAGCATGGCCTTGTGCTCAAAAGGGCTTTGGAAGACCTCATAAAGGAAGGTCGGTTGGACGCGGAGTATGAGGAGGCAATTGACAGGTGCCTCGGCCGCTGCGAGATGGGCTACGAGAGGGTTGGCGGCCTCCCGTGGATAGAGATAGACTTTGCCGAAGACGTAGAGCGTGCAGAAAGGGAGGTACTGCCAAAACTTGGAGAACCAGAAAACTGTGATGCTCAGCAGCTATGACTAATGTAGCATTCATCCTTGTAACAGACCCCCAGAAATCCCTTGAGGACCACATCGGCATACCACTCCTTAAGAGAACCTTACTTACTGCGCAGAGGGGCGGCATAGAGAAATTCATCATCATAGCCACCGGCGACTCAAAAGAAAGACTCAAGATGATTCTGTCCGGGGACGCTAGGATACGTTCCACTATCCATTGGTCTGACAGTGGCAATCTCCCAGATCTGCTCAAAGGTAGGCCTGAATCCATTGCGATTATCAAGGCAGAGACCGTCTTTGATTCGGACATTATCAAAAAGATGAGCCAACTTGAGCTTGACGATGCAACCGCCTGCGTAGCTGTGCGCCGGGAGACAGAGGTGTCTAAATCCAGCCAATGCACCATCAAGTTGAATGGAGACGATGTTGTTGGCTGTAGCGTTCGATCTACCTATCGGATGGACAAAGACCAAGAGGTTCAAAAGCCCCGGGCTACAACAGATGCTCAGACAGCTGGACTTGTCCTGGCAAGGCCCGATATGTCGAAAGACATTTCAGTGAAGGGCACCAATGGTCACATAGACATTTGTGACATTGTGACGGACCTGCTAAATATGGGCAAAGTAAAGGCCTTTGACGTTACAAACGAGTTGTGCATGGAGATAACCTCGCAAGAGACCATGCAGGAATCCAAGAAGAAATTGAACGGACTCCTAGGCCTTACAACCGACAGCCCCTTTTCTGTTTATGTTAGTCGTAAACTCTCAAGGCAGGTCAGTGTGACACTGGCAAAATCCCCTATAACGCCAAACCAAGTCACCTTGCTAAGCTTTTTCACTGGCCTTGTGGCCTGCTGGTTTTTCTTGCAAGGCGGGTATCGGTATTCTGTGCTTGGGGCGCTGGTCTTCTACGCCTCGGTAATTCTCGACCTCGCTGATGGTGAGGTTGCCAGGTTAAAGTTTCTGTACTCCAAGTACGGTGGATTGCTTGATACAGTATGCGACAGCATTGTCTATAGTGGCATCATCTTTTGCATAGCACTGGCAATACACAGGGATACCCACATGTCAAATATTGTCATTGTTGGAGCAGTCGCTGCTGGGGCGATGTTTATTTGCTCTAACCTCGATTTTTACCTCCACTTTATGGAAATAGACCGCTCTACAAACCAACCAAACCCCATAATGCGCTTGTTTGCAAACGAGGACTACTTTCTTATCTCACTTATAGGCTTTACGGTCTTTGACAAGCTCTCATGGTACGTTTGGGCGGTAGCTGCTGGTTGTACTGTGTACACGTTTGTGTTAATAGTAAAACTAATGGTAATTAAATTCTCTGGTGGGGAGGCGCAGTAACACCCCTCTGCGCAACACAAAAATAGCGTGAACAACGTCTCTGGTAAAAAATCCTTTAGGTGCGTATGTCCTCTAGACTGCCCGGACACCTGTGGCATTATTGCCAGTGTGGAAGATGGCAGGCTTATTAAGATAGAAGGCGACCAAAACCATCCCATTACCAGGGGATTCCTTTGTCCAAAGGTGTCAAGGAATTACCCAAGTAGGGTGTACAGTCCCGACCGGCTTCTCTATCCAATGAAGAGGATAGGGGCCAAGGGTTCAGGCAAGTTTGAACGGATTAGCTGGGATGAGGCGGTTGATACCATTGTCTCCCATTTTAAGAAGATAATCTCAGAAGACGGCCCGGAGGCGATACTACCCTTTTATGGCTCGGGGACCCTGGGCATAGTCCAGGGTAAGCTTGCAGGCAAGCGGTTCTTTAATCGCCTAGGAACACTCCAGCTAGACCGCACCATCTGCACCAAGGCAGGTCGCATTGGCTACCTGTACACCATGGGCAGTTCCGATGGTGCCGACCCTAGGGGAATACCGCAGTCTAGGCTTATTATATCTTGGGGCACCAATACCTTCTCCTCCAATTTACACCAACTGCCCATGCTCAGCGAGGCCAGAAGACGTGGGGCCAAATATGTAGTGATAAACCCCTTCAT
>JBHICS010000139.1:0-4418 GCA_046759685.1 Candidatus Brocadiales bacterium
GCTCTTCACCGTGGACCCCTGCATGCATACCTCCTACATAGGCAAGTACAGCTGATGAAGAAAGCATTTTAATAAAATTACGGCGTGTCATAAACTCAGGCCCGAATACTTCCTTCATTCCCATGACGTCCCTTATCCTTCTGTCTGCAACATCTGTTTGGGCAAACAAGGATTAGTCTATGTTTTTAAGCTCCATTAAAGAGGAGAAAAGACGCAGCTGGGTGCATATGTCTTTTCCCTCGTTACTCTTCAGAATTCTCTCAGAACTGCACCAGAAGAAAAACACCGCAAGCCCTGACAGGGCCTTCAGTTTTCAGGCCCGCCCCTACTAAATGTGAAGTCCTCCTTAGATGGCTCTCCACAGGTAAAGGCGTCAGGTTCGGGATTTGGATTGAAAGCGGGCGCAGACACTACATTGAAAGGAGCCACTCCAAGATGCCTTCCGTCAAAGGCTACAAATTCATCCAACAGCTTCCCGAGCATCCGAAAATATTCCAGGTGTGTGGTCGCCGAAAGCACCTTAGAGAAGGCGTTTACCCAAGTGCCTAAATGGCCCTTGAGGAATTTACCCTCGGCCTCTCTACAAATCTCAGCATGCTCCTCTTCCCCCTTCTCCAACGCATGATGTTCTTTAAACGTAACGACATGCATGAACTCTAGCTCCGTCCCTATGAAATCTGCCAATGCCTTTTCTTTATCTGACATCTCAAAACCGAAGGCATTGTAGAACCCTGCAATGTCTGCCATATCAGTGCCCTTCATAAAGACATGGCTAGAGTTGTACTCTGTCTCGTTGTGAGGGCAAATCAGGCCCATAGAAAATATCCTATTATACTCACCCTCTAAGTCGCCTAAGGTGAGTGAAGGCATTTCCTTCTCTACAGCCTTGCAGAAATTATCTACCGCGGCGGCAAGCTCCTTTTCCTCTGAGAAGAATGACGCAGCCTTTTTGAGACCGGCTACAACCTCACCGCTTTGTAGCTCCTTTAGGTAACCCTCCGCAGGATAAGCAAAACCGGCCGCTAAATGACTGTAAATAGTAGTTCTAGCCAGGAGCTCCTCTGCCCTTATAAGCTGTTTCTCCACTATAATAACCTCATTTCTTTTATGTTATGTTCAGATGTTTCTCCGGTCTTACAATCACAGGCTCCTCTATAGGTACTGTCATTATCTCCTTACCATCCTTATTATAGGCAGTAATGGAGTCGGCATTGACCTTGTAGGAGTAGATAAGCTTTTGTGTCACACCGAAGAGCTGTAGGACTGCAAGTATGTCATGAGAAGGCTTTGTGTATTTCTCAATGGCCTCATCCACGCCCGGGCCGAACATCTGGTGTAAATGCTTCCTCGGCACCCACCTTGGTGGAATATAGTAGATGTTAGGCTCCGTTCCGTACTGCGGGTAGAGAGGCAATGCCACTTTCCACTTCCTCACAAGGGTGTGAACAGGGCTTGCAGGGTCATCTATCCAACCCTGAAGGCGTATCTTGCCCACACAGGCAGAGATACACCGTGTTATCATCGCATCACCCTCTGTCAGCGGGTCTTGTGCCTCAAGCCTAGGATAGCATGCTATGCACTTCTCCGAAACCCTCGTGTTGCCGTTGTACATGGGCTTCTTGTACGGGCACTGCTCCACACACTTCCTGTAGCCCCTGCACCTCTTCTGGTCTATAAGGACGATCCCGTCTTCCTGCCTCTTATAGATGGCCTTCCTGGGACAGCCAGCTAGACATGCGGGATATGTGCAATGGTTGCATATCCTCTGAAGATAGAAGAAGAATATGTCGTGCTCTGGTAGCGATGCACCCTCTCGCAGGCCGTCCTCCCTGTATTTGGGGGCTCGGTTAGCCGTGTCCTCATAAAAATTAGGTACACGCCACTCTTTGTCCTCTGGCACATAACCCAGGGCCTGCTGTCCGCTGGCCTCTATACTATGGGTTGCCTTCTCAAAGAGTGTCTCACCCTTATATACACCGTAGGGGGCCTTCTCGTCATCCTTTTTACGCGTATCATACCCCTTTTGCGGCCCAAGGAGTTCTAGCGTCTTAACGTCCCAGAACTGGGGATATCCGCCAAAGGGTTTGGTCTCAACGTTGTTCCACCACATGGACTCCTGGCCCTTATTGAAGGTCCAGGCGCTCTTACAGGCCATGGTACAGGTCTGACAGGCGATACAACGGTTTATGTTGAAGACCGCAGCGAACTGTCTCTTAGGCCGATGGTCCTCATAGGTATACTCCATTTCACGGCCTAGCTGCCAATTATAAACTTTCGCCATTATTCCTCCTCCTAATTCTTTTTATAACCCCTTGTGGATACCCCTTATACATAGAATTCACCGTTGAGGTATCTCTTCATGTTCTCGTTTTCCCTGGCAGGAGAATGTCCTGTCCTGGCGGGGTCCCAAAGCCCCCTACCCTCTATACCACCGTCCTCAGCCTTTGATACCTTAATCAAGGTCTCCTTCGGGCAGGTGTTAGGGGCATGAACGTCTATCTCAAAGCCCTTGCCTATCTTCTGTCCAAGGTTGTCCTTCCTGACAAGGCTGTCGGTCATCATAGTAGGCTGTAGCCAGCCCCTGGTCAGGGACTGCTGAGAACCATATCTGAAGTGAGCCTGGTAGCCTGTGTCCTCTGACACTGCCCTGCCATCGGCTCTCGTCTCGTGGGCAAGGACACTCTTCCACGTGGCCATCTGTGGGGCGTGCTTCATCATAGTCACTCCTCTTGGATATGCAGGGTTGTACTTCACCCGCAGCATCAGACGAGCTATCTTGTAGAAGGGGTCTGTAGGCTTCCACCCAACGTACGGTCTATCCTCAGGGTTGGCGTCACACCAGACGTAGTCACCATCGTTTATATCCAGTTCCTTTGCATCCTCTGGGTTCATGTGAATCTGATGCTCACCGACGCCTGGGGTCCTCTTATCCATACGATACGGGTCGCCGTAGTTGGAATCCCAGATGAGGTTCCAATCGACGCTACCCCACTGAGAGTGTACCCTGTGCCTGGTCTTCGGAGTCAAACAGTAGAACCTATAACCCTGCTCCCACAGGAAGTTCTTGGTGTGCTTGACCTTGGACCATGGCATCTTCACGTTCCTGACGGAGCGCTCATCTGCACTTGTGGCATCCAGAGGTATACCGTAATCATTGGGCCTTATAGCATCATGGGTTGCCACTATAACGTTGGGTAGATACGGTGTTGCCTCTACCGGCTCGCGATAGACAATTAAGTTCTCACCGTACTCGATGAACTCGTCCTCCTCACGGTAGAACTCGAGCCTTCCTGTCTTGGTGTAGAAGGGCTTTGACTCGTGAATCTGCTCCCAACCTGTTATCCTCGGATACGTACGGAACTGTACGAGTACCGGAAGCTGTTTCTCGAGAATGTCTTCTACTTTGTATCCGGCGCTTGTTATGCTTGCGTCTAACATGCGCTGTAGGTAGACATTCTTATTCTTGGTGTCGTCTAGGTAGAACTTCCAGTAATCCCTGTACCTCCTGTCACCCGTAATCTCTGCCAGCTTAGCAGCAACTCCTGCAAAGATCTCATTATCCTGTTTGCTGTTATAAATTGGCTTAATTCCGCCTTCCCATACCTGCATGAACGGGTTAGAACAAGAGGCAGTCATGTCGGGAATGGTAAGTTCCAACCAGCTGTGGACTGGCAATACTACGTCAGCAACCTCAGCGCTACCAGTCCACTCCCAATCATTGGTAACAATCATCTCGACGCGCTTGTTGGTGTTCTGGACCATCTCATACGCCCACTTGGCGTTATTAATCAAATTAACATTAGCAAACCATATCACCTTTGTAGGTGTAGGCATGTGAGTCTTGCCAGTGAAGGATTTTCCCTTTACCTTCAGGATGTTGTCCTGATAGTTCCAGTAGCATACCTCCTCAGGGTAAAAGAACTTGTGCCTCTTTATGTCTTCGGGCTTGGCGTTGGGGTCAAGGTTCATCTTGAAGGGGTCTTCCTTCATCACGTTATATGCACCTGGGAAGACACATATCTTATAGTTGCCAGCCCAGTGACCAGGCCCACCACCCGGCTTGCCAAAGTTGCCTGTGAGGGCTAGGACCAAGAAGTTCGCCCTGTCCTTTATGTCACAGTGGAAGTAGTGGTTGGTACCCTCACCGGTGTGTATCATGGCTGGCTTTATGTTGGCAAAGTCCTTTGCCAACTGCTCAATCATATCCTTGGGGGTACCGGTAATCTCCTGCGTTGTGTCAAGGTCGTACTCCGCACATAGTTCCTTATAATACTGGAACACGGGCTTGACCTCGACCTCCTTGCCATCCGTGGTCTTGACCTTGAAACTACCCTCAAGGGCAGGGTCTATCCCCAGCTTACCAAAGTGCTCACCAAGTTCCTCCCTGGTGACTACCTTCGTGCCGCTTGACTTAGTAT
>JBHICS010000140.1:0-4389 GCA_046759685.1 Candidatus Brocadiales bacterium
CAATGTCCCTGCCGGCGCCGGCGTGTGCTATACCGGCCCTATCCAAGACCTCGAGGGTCTCTACAAGACCCTCTTCTCTAAAGTCCAGGATATGATTATTTGCAAGGCATACAAAATCTATACCTGCCGTCTTTAACACCCCTATGTTCTTAGGTCTGGTACGAAAGAAAAAGACCTTGGGGGTCTCTGACCAGTGTCTCTCATGGGCAGTGATAGCACACTCAAGGTTTATTAGTCTTAAGTCGGCCTGGCGTATAGCCGGAAGCATATCTCCCCAGGGGTAGGATAGACCGTGGGAGGTTATGAACTCATTTACGTTCCTGCCAAGCATAACGTCTCCGGTTATGGCGAGAGTGGTCATGGGTTTACCCTCTGAGGAATCTTTATTTTGGATGGGTCTCTTATACTATTCTAACCCTTTAGGAGGGTAGTTTTGAAGGGCCTTCGTAGTTGGCTTTGGCTTAAAGAGGCTATTGCGCAAGAGAAGGCCAGTAAGGCTGGAGGTTTTAAATTGTGGTTGGATGTGCTTTATCCCTGTGCGGCGCCTACGGCGATGCCGATTTCTTCATCTGTCAGGTAACAGGCCGGGTCGGGGGACCACATGTCGCCGTAATATGCCTCGGCACGCGCCCTGAAATTGCCGCCACAAATATTCAGCCACTGACATTCGGCGCAACGTCCCTTTAGATGTGGTTTCTTATCCTTGAGCCGGGCCATGAGCGGATTTGACAGGTCTTCCCATATCTCACTGAACGGCCTGTCTTTCACATTGCCCAGTATGACATGCCTCCAGAATTGGTCCGGATGAACGGCACCGTCCCAGCTTATGCACGCTAGTCCCTTGCCAGAGCTGTTTCCCTCGTTCATCTGTAGTAACTCGTAGACCTCGGCGGCCCTCTTCGGGTTCTCCTTCTTGAGGCGCAGGTAGAGATATGGGCCGTCTGCATGATTGTCAACCGTCAAGACCTCAAGCTTGTGGCCCCGGTCATGCATCTCCTTGGTCTTATCTATAATAAGGTCCACTACCTGTCGTGTTTCCTCGTGGTCGAGGTCTTCTTTTATGAGCTTAGAGCCCCTGCCGGCATAGACCAGGTGATAGAAGCAGACCCTGGGGATGCCTTCATTATATATAAGCTCGAATATATCGGGTATGTCCTGTGCGTTACCCCTATTTATTGTAAAGCGAAGCCCGACCTTTATCCCCTCGGCCAGGCAATTTCTGATGCCCTGGATGGCCATATCAAAGGCGCCCTCCACAGCGCGGAAGCGGTCGTTGGTCTCCTTCATACCGTCGAGACTTACACCAACGTAGGACAGACCCACGGACTTTAGCTCCTTAGCCTTTTCTCTGGTGATTAGTGTGCCGTTCGTACTTATCACGGCCCTAAGGCCCTTATTCTTTGCGTGGTGGGCAAGTTCCAGGAGATCCTCCCTCATAAGGGGCTCACCACCGGAGAAGAGTATAACGGGGGCACCGTACTTTGAGAGATCGTCGAGCATGGCCTTCGCCTCTACGGTTGTGAGCTCACCAGGGTACTCTATATCCCTTGACTGAGAGTAGCAGTGTATGCACTTCAGGTTACAGCGCTGGCCCACGTTCCATACTACGACGGGCTTCTTGTCACGGGAGAACTGCAGTAGCTGTGACGGGAGCTTCTTAGATTCTCTGCCGTAGCGGAGCGCATCCGACGGCTCGACAGTCCCGCAATATAATTTGGATATGCCTATCATCTACGTATTACCCCCCTCTATAAGGATAATATAACTTATATCATAAAAACGTGGTGCCGGTCAAGACGCTGTTTTCTACCTGGCTACAGAGAGAGAGGTAATCTCTATGTCGACCGCTTTATTCGCTGCATCCTACTCGAAATACCTAGACATTCGGCATCATATCCATAATGCCAAGATTTATTCAAAGCCTACTCCCCCAAGGCGTATAGCTTGCCGTTATCGCATCCTATGTAGATTGTGCCATCAGCACCTATTGCGGGGGAACTGGCAATCGAGGCACCCAGGTCGTAGCTCCACTTAGATTTGCCGTTGGGGTCGATGGCGTACAGCTTACTGTCCCACGAACCCACGTATAACGTCCCATCAGAACCTATAGTCGGTGAGGCGGTTATACCACCACCGGTAGAAAAACTCCACTTTAGCTCTCCATTCTTGTTCACCGCGTATATCTTGCCATCCTTTGCACCAAAGAACACCGTACCATCTACCGCTATAGATGGAGAGGCATATATCCAGGAACCCGTCTCGAATTTCCACTTCAGTTTACCAGTAGAGTCCACGGCGTAGAGAGTTCCGTTATTGGAACCAAAATATACCGTACCGTCAGGAGCGACAGACGGTGCAGAATCTACCTTGTCACCAGCAAGGAAGGTCCACTTCTCATCACCATTACTTGGATTTATAGCGTGGAGCTTCCTGTCCCTGGAGCCTACATAAATGGTGCCGTCGGCCCCTATGGCTGGAGCGGATATAACTATACTATCACCGGTCTGATATGTCCACTTCTGGACCCCATTCGGACTTATGGCATAGAGCTTTCCGTCCCAACTGCCTATGTAAACGGTCCCGTCCGGACCTATATTGGGGGAAGACAGTATGGCCCCACCGGTTCTGAACTTCCATTTCTGCTTCATGTCCTCCCCAATGGCAAACAGGAAATTGCTACTGGTGCCTATGTAAATGGTACCTGAGACGTCGATGGCGGGGGTCGAAAAAACGGCACTCCTGGCAGAAAAGTACCACTTCGTATGGCCGTCGGGTCTTATTGCATACAGATTCCCGTCCAGGCTCCCGAAGTAAACAATCCCATCCGCCCCCAATATGGGAGAAGAGACAATCTGGTTATCCGTAGGATACGTCCATTTACACATTGCCGTCTGTGTCCCCTTATACTCACTCCTGCCCGTGCGCTGCTGGTCATGCTTGAACAAAGGAAACGGGCTCTCCATCACCTGTGCCCTGAGCTCATGGGTGCCTCCACCCACGGCCAGGACAAGGCCCATCAAACAAAGGCACACTATATACCTCAGTATAGTCTTTCCCATCTTCCCCTCCTCCAAGCTATGATGCCGCGTTAGGGGATTATAATCACCTCTCCCGGCTCAAGCGTCTCCCTGCCGGATAAATGTCCCTTATTAGCATCATAGATATTCTTCCACTTAGACTCATCATCGTAATACACCTTGGCTAACGTCCGAAGTGTATCACCGTGTTGCACCCTGTGGGCCATCCCAGGTGAACTACTGTCACTGAACGATGCCTTCTTCACCACTGGTTGCAGTCTGACCACGTAATCTGGCGACGGAATCTCCAGATCCTGACCAACTACCAACCTGTTCCTGTCTAACAGGCCATTCGCTTCATAGATTAACACCCATTTAGAGACCTCTCCATAATACTCCTTCGCAATGCCCATTAGCGTCTCATTAGGCTTAACCCTATGAACCTTCGGATAGCTAACCACAACTGCATTCTCTTCAACACCTTCACCTACTGCACCTTCATCCGTAAACATCTCTTCCGGAGAAGATTCTACCGCTGGCGACCCTTCCAGCGCCTCCTTTACCGTATCACCGTGGCCCTGCAGCAGGGCACCCTCCGTCTCTTCAGACGCATCTTCTCCACCATAAATCCCTGACAGTGCATTTACTTCTTCCCTATGTGTATCACCCAGGTCAGGGATTCCTGCAGGCCGTTCCTCAACCGGTGAAACCGCCTCAGTCTGCGCAGCAGCATCAACCTGCGAACCATCCTCTACCTGCGCCGCCTCTTCTACCCGTGCAATACCCTCAACTTGTGCAACTTCTACTGAGACAGCAGACTCCTCTTTCCCTCCAATCTTTAAACCAAGAAAAACGCCCAATACTGAGAAGCAAGCGACAGCCATACCTATGCCCACCTGCGTCTCCCATCTCCTTATAATGCTCTTTCTTCCTTCAACCATAACGCCTCCCAAAGACAAAAAGGCGCCACCCCCTTCCTAACATCTATGCCCTGCGGGGACGAACCGTACCCCCTCCGCCAATTAACCATTTAAGCATCTTCCAGGGGACCCACAGGGGTGCACTCAGAATCAAAAATAGCGTACCAAAGCCCTTCCTTACTGTGGTCCAATGTACAAGTACAGGACTTGCAACAAATATAGAAGAATATGTCCCAACCAACACCCCTACCATCATAACAAATGCAAAGCCATGTATCTCGGTACCACCCAGGAAATAAAGAGACGATATCACGAAAAATGTAGTTATGGACGTTATCACCGTCCGGTTCAAGGTCTGGTTTATACTCTCATTAACCAACTTAGCGTGCACCGTCTTCTTTCCCGCCATATTCTCTCTTATTCTGTCAAACACCACAATAGTATCGTTGAGT
>JBHICS010000141.1:0-4389 GCA_046759685.1 Candidatus Brocadiales bacterium
AAGACATGGGAGATAAATCATGCCAGAGGCAGACCCGCCTCCGGCGTGGCTCCCACGCTGCATCTCTAGGACAAACCTTCAGGTCTGTCCGATACGGGCTCTGCCGCTATGTTCCCTGCGGGTCTGTCTGAGCCAACACCTGGAACTCATCTTCCCTGGCAACAAAGGCCTTCACCACGTCAGGACAGAATTGTTTGCCGGACTCATGCAGTATTATAGAGCGGGCCTGATCGTGCGTCATCGCCTTACGGTACGGCCTTGCTGATACAAGGGCATCATAAGCGTCGGCGAGCGAGACGATTCGTGCAGACAGTGGTATATCTTCTCCTTTCAGACCGTCCGGATAACCCTTGCCGTCATACCTCTCGTGGTGATAGAGGCAAATCTCTCTAGCCATCTTGAAGTAATCCGGACCGGTGAGGACCTCTGCTCCGTTGATGTTATGAGTCTTTATAATTTCAAATTCTTCCGGGGAGAGTGAGCCGGGTTTTGAAAGTATTGAGTCAGGTATTCCAACCTTCCCTATGTCGTGTAGCATGCTGGCCTCGGACAATGACCTTATGAAGTAGTCATCAATGATAGTGCTGTACTTCGGCTGGTTTCTCAGCTCCTCAGCGAGGAGTCGGCAGTAACCTTTAATCCTTTGGAGGTGATGACCGGTCTGCGGGTCTCGCTTCTCGGTGAGTTCTGCCAGTTTTGTCATTGCAACTATACGCCGGTCTTCAAGCTCCCTTTCGGCCTTCTTAATCGCGGTAATATCATGCAGTATCTGTACAGACCCCTGAAACGTGCCGTCTTTATCAATTATAGGATATATACTTGCCAAGAAGGTTTTGTCCCTTTCCGAGTCGCGTACCTCTCCACTCAAAGGTTTCAAACTGTCATAAGCCGCGTCGACCAGGTGCTTGAAGCCAGACAAATGGTACGTTACGTCAGGATACGTCATGGTAGTTAAAACTTTGAGCTCAATGCCAAGTAGCATAGATGCGCCCCTGTTGGCCCTGATTATGTTGTGATTGGTATCGCAGCTTAATATGGCATCCTGTATTGAATCAACTGTCCTCTCCCACTCAACTTTTGCCTCTTCCACAATAGAAAAGAGCCTTTCCCTCTCGTCGTTAGACGTCTTGAGCGAGTGCGTCATAGCGTTGAAAGAATCGGAAAGCGTTCGCAGTTCGTCCTTTCTGCTCAGTTCTATCTTGTGATTCAAATCCCCTTGTGCTATCCTTTCTATCCCCTGAATAAGCTCTTTGATGGACCTGTTTATGCCGCTTGAGATTGTAAATGATAGGCCAAATATGAGGAGCAGTGCAAAACCCGCAATACCTCCACATATGTATCCAAGCCTCTTTAGGGGCGCAAACACCACGCGCACATTTCTCTCCACTGTTACGACCCAACCTGTTTCCTTTATAAATAGCGTGGCCCCCAGCACCTTGGAGCCAATATAGTTTTCATACTCTCCGACCGAGTCAATCCTTGTATCCAGTACCTGACGCACACTATCGGTATCAATATACCGTCTGGGCATACTGTGGCCCGCAGAGGGCAGGTCAGCGATTTGCCATCCATCTTTATTTGTAATATAGGCGTTCGCCAATAGTTGGCTGGATGCCCCGTCGATAAACACTTCAGCGTCTGGTCTGATGATGTCTTGCAAGGCGTCTATTCTGACCCTCAACACAATGACGCCTATAGGCGACTGGTAGACCTTATCTTTCAGGAGGCGGGAAAAGACCAGTTCGAGATGGCCCGGCAGGGTTGGAGATTTCATATCACCGGCAAATACACCTTCCGTCTCCTCAAAATAGATGAAAGGTTTTCTAAAGTAATCCATCCGGGATAGGTCATTGCCAACCTTGGATTCGTTAGATGATGCAACGACTACACCGTTTGGTTGAGTATGAAGACCTCAAACATATAGGGGTGGAGGCTCTTCTTGTTTACGAGCAGGTGTATGTTTAACCTGTTTAGCAGATCGTTGTCAGCACCAGAGCCAGTATGATTGACTGCACCAAGGATTATCTCTTGGGTAGCGTCTCTAATAAAGCCGTCTGAACTAAAGTCTGCGGTCCTCCAGAGCCACGCATTAACAAAAGTCCGTACATGGTCTCGGTATGTACTGGCATCGTGTTCCAATTCATCAAGTACCCGGTCCTTAATCTGGATTCTCATATAGATATACGTAGTGACACTAACGGCCGTTAGCGGTAGGAGGGATACCAGTAGGAACCATAGGAAGGTGTTTCTGCCGAAGCGCGTAAAGCCTTTCATTCTCGCATGCCTAAAATCTTTATAGTTGTGATTGTCTTTCTGGTTTGTCTGGTAGGGGGACAGGAAACTGCACAAACAAACTTATAGTGTCGTATTTCTAATTAGAAGTTTCAAATTCGGTTGGAGTAGCTCGCCTAAAATCATTCGAGTCGGCTAAGGTCTGTTCGGTTATTGATATAGTAATGCTTAAACCGCCTCGAAGCTCCCCCTCTTTATAACAAAAGGCCGAATCGTCCGGATATCGGTCCTCTATATACTTTAGGATATCTTTATCAATCTTTTCCTTTTTACCGTGACATGGCAGGCAGGCCTTACTTATGTATATTGGTTTGATATAGCAGTAAGCCTCTTCTCCGTCCTTTTTTACTATCTCAGCATGAGGTATCCCTTTCGGATATGATGGGGCCTCAAACATCTCAAGGGCATTTCTTTCCCATTCGTTTGGTGCGTTAGCGGAATTTCTTAACCTAAGACTCGTCTGCTTTATCTTAATCCCGGTCTTCAGATAAAAGTCTTGGCCTACCTGTGTTCCTACAGCAGCAGGCACAAAACCCTTGAAAACATAGTTCCCTCCTTTAGGACATGTATTTATCATGTCCTGGTTTAGTGCTATGACGTTGCGCATGGAGAGTAACATTTCGGTAAGCTTATCGGCCAGATTATATAATGCCTCTTCCATCAGTATTGGGTCTGATGCTATTATGCCTGATTCAGAGGACTTAATTTCTTCGCTGCTGAACGTTACAGGTGCCGTTCCCACTACAAAAATGAAAACGAGCAAACAGGCAAGTTGACGGGCATATTTCTTCAGGTGTGTGGAAAACGGTGTATGTTGAAGCGGTGTGGTTTTACTATAGGCAGGCAAGTTTTCCACGTGCAGGCCCCCGTTTGCAGTGTCCATGCAAAATCTCTTAAAAGCCGCAGCAGTCTACCACAAAATACGTCAAAATCAAGTAATAATATTAGAAAATAAATATGGAACCAAATGGACCCAAACACCTGCTCACCGGATTCTCCGATTCTATAAAGTTAGTCATAAGGGGTTGCCTGTGAAGGAGATTTGAGTATACTATAACTCTTTAATAATAAAGAGGTAAATAGGTCCATGGGAGAGAGGGTCGTAAAAATAGGTCTCCTCGGCTCGGGCACCATCGGTAAGGGTGTCCAGGACATAATATTTGGTGACGGCGGGGACCTTGCAAAGAGACTTGGCTACCGGCTGGAGATAGAAAAGATATACACCAGGACGCCAAAGAAAAAGTACTGGTACGGCCAATTTCCAGGAAAATTTACCGACATACCCGAAGACGTAATAAACAACCCCGAGATATCCATTGTGGCAGAGGCGCTAGGGCTTGAAAGACCAGAAGATGCCGGGCAGATTGCCTCTTATGTTATAAAGGCCATGGAGAATGGAAAGTCTGTAGTGACGGCCAATAAGGCAATGCTCGCCGGCTTTGGGCGGGAAATCCATTCGGCCGCCCGCAAGAATGATGCTCAGATACGCTTCGAGGCATCTGTGGCCGGTGGGATACCCATCATACGCTCCCTTGGCGAGGGCCTTGCATCTGATGACGTTACCGGGCTCTACGGCATCCTTAACGGCACCTGCAACTACATACTCTCCGGCATCCGCAATCAGGGTAAAACTTTTAAGGAAGCCTTGTCTATGGCCCAGACACTTGGCTACGCGGAAACTAATCCGGAGGCCGACATAAAGGGATACGATACCAGAGACAAGATAATAGTACTCCTGCAACTCCTTTACGGCATCTTTGTCAAGAAAGAAGATGTGGCCACAGAGGGTATAGAGCTTCTTGAGAAGATTGACTTCGATTATGCAAGCAGAAAGCTTGGGACCAATATAAAGCTCCTTGGTACTATACGCAGGTCGGGAGGTGAGGTGACGGCCGCCGTGTCGCCCATCATGATAAAGGATAACCACGTGCTCTCCAGGGTGAACGGTTCCCTTAACGCAGTCCTGGTAGAGAGCAAATACTGCGAGAATATGTGCTTTGTAGGTCCAGGTGCTGGGGCAGGCCCCACTGCCAACTCGGTCGTCTCTGACATAATCTCTATAGCAGGCGGCGCCCATATTAGTCCTGGTGTGGAGAC
>JBHICS010000142.1:0-4349 GCA_046759685.1 Candidatus Brocadiales bacterium
TTTCGACGTCATTCACGTGGGTCATATAAGGTGCTTGAGGGATGCAAAGACACTCGGCGACGTGCTGGTTGTGGGAATAAACAGCGACAGCTCTGTAAAGGAACTTAAAGGACCTGAGTACCCGTTAATGTCCGAAGGAGAGCGGATGGAGATAGTCGCCGCCCTAAGAGGTGTTGACTATGTTACCTGCTTCTCCGAGCCCAGCGCAGACACACTCATTCTCAAGCTAAGGCCCAACGTCCACGCCAAAGGGACTGATTATACACATGAGAATGTTCCAGAGCGGGAGACCGTCCTTTCATACGGGGGAGAGATTGCCATCGTAGGCGACCCAAAGGACCGCTCCAGTACCCATCTCAAGAAGCAACTTTCAAAGAAGGGGCGCACGGTAAATAAGGATTTCTAAGAACGCCCTCTAACCCCTCTTGGATGTGCGTTTGGTCAATAATTCCATTGCAGCCTCTGCCACCCGTTGTGGCTTTATCCGTTTCATGCAGCGGTGGTCTGTGGGGCAGGTTTTAAGGTGACAAGGGGCACACTCCACCGCCTCTCTCAGGACCTTGCCCATCTCTTGTTTTGTATGGGTGTACCTGGGGTCTGTTGGGCCCATTAGGACTACCACGGGCTTATTAAAAGCTACGGCAAGATGTCTTGGGCCCGAGTCAACAGTTATTAGCAGCGAGCACTTCTTAACCAGGGCCTTAAGGAGTTCGAGGCTGATGTGGTCTCGTGACAGGTTAATGACACTTCCATCCGCCGCATCCTCTATCCGCTTGGCTAGGTCCTTTTCCTCAGAACTAGTGACAAGGAGTACGTGGCAATTGAGGCGTTTATGCAGGAGTTTTGCAGTATCAGCAAAGCCCTCCACATTCCAGAACTTCGATGAACCGTAAGAGGCCCCCGGATTGATAAGCAGCTTGGGTTTTGAGTCGGCTATACCATGCTTGGCGAAGAGGCGGTCTACTGTCTTTTTATTCTCTGAGGAGACAAATAGTTCTATCTTCTTTGAGCCTACTTTACAGCCGATACTGGTGCAAAGCCTGAGGTAATAGTCGCCCATATAGCTGGGCAAGAAGCGCCCTTTTTCCCTCGGTCTTTGTATCGGATCGGTGAGCAGCCAGGAGCGGTTATCCCGTACATATCCCACCCGCCTGTTTATCCCTGCGAGCCAGGAAATGAGGGCAGAGCTGAATGAGTTGGGTAATACGAAAGATATGTCGTATTTCCCCTTTCTCAGCTTCTTTACTAACGTAAGATATTTCCCAGCCTGTTTGTGCTTTGTCTTTGGGTCATATTCTATGACTTCGTCAAACCAGGGGGCGCCATCTAGTATGCCTTTGACGTAGGGCCTGAGCAGGAGCGAGATTTTCGCGTTAGGGTAGTTTTCCCTAATACACCTGAAGGAAGATGTTGCCATCACGGCATCACCAACCCAGTTCGGCGCGGTTATCAGGATGTTATTCACATTTTTCATTTTCCCAATCCGACCTTACTGCAGTGAATGTATTATAACGAAAAGAATAATATTCGCAACCGGCTTTATTGAGACACTGGGAAAGTTCTCCATCAATGGAGATTATACTATCTTTGGCCTCTTCCCACTTCTCGGGGGACATATCCTCTATTGCACGCGTCAGGAAGGAGTAGATATTACCCACAGAGTTTCCGGAGTGGGTGTTTACATACCAAGGTAAGGTTTTCTGGAGTTTTGAGATGAAGAGATTGTGCTCCGGACCGAAGTCCAGACATGATGATTCTGTAAAGTTTTCCAGTTCACGCATCTTTTCAAAGTTAAGGTACCCGCCCCGCACACTCATATCATAGGCGTCGGTCCTCGGGAAGGGAAAGAAGATGGCCCAGCGGAAACGCCCCGGCCGTATCCTGCCCAGGAGCTCTACTGTAGCCATAACGTCTTTTTTCGCCTCGTAGGGGAGTCCTATCATAACAAAGGCTGATGTATGCAGACCGTATTTATGGGCTGCATCGAAGGCGCGGATTATCTCCTCATTGCTCATGGGGCGGCGGAGCACTTCTCGCCTTACCCGCTCGCTTCCGCTCTCAAGCCCAAATTTCACTATACTACAGCCACCCTCCTTTAGCATCCTTGCCCTTTCCTCATCAAAGGCACGGACGTGGGCGTTCACCACAAATGGAACCTTCGTTAGCCTGTGGTATTCGGCACAAAAACCCCTTAGGAAACCCTTGTCAAAGGTGAAGATGTCATCATCAAAGATGAAGGTCTTTATACCCTGGTAGGTGCCGAGCAGGTAGTCTATCTCATCCAACACGTCCTTCAGATTGTGGCGCCTGATGTAGCCTAGGTCTGAGGTAGAGAGCTCCTCCCTGTAGCGGTCTACTATCTTGTGGTTAAAGCAGTAGCTGCAGCGGAAAGGGCATCCCCTAGAGCCCATTAGCCTCACCCACCCGTCCTCTTTATGTATCATATGTTGGAGGTCAAAAAGCTCGTAGTCTTTCCTGGGGAGTTTAGACAGGTCAACAAATGAACGTACAATGTTCTGCTTTATCTTACCGTTTGTCTTTGCCCAAATATTGTTAATGATAGCCGTGTCCTCACCGCTTTCCATCCTTGTTACCAGACCGAGGACGGCCTCTTCTCCCTCGCCTACACATGCATAATCAAAACAGTCTTCTCTCAGCACCTCATCAGGTACCAGGGTTGGATGCACTCCCCCGATAATGATGGGTGTGTCCGGAGAATCTTTCTTTATAAGCCGTGCTATGCGCAGTGCGGTTGGGTATTGTGGTGTCACCACGGACATACCTATCAGCCCCGGGGCGTAATCGCGTATGTACTCTTTAATCTCCGCATCACTGGGCAGTTTATTTAATTTCTCATTCAGGTTTAATAGCCTTGTAGTGTGCCCGTGTTCCTTAAGAACGGCAGATATGGAAGCTAGCCCATAGTTAAACCCCACCTGGGCATTGATATTTGGATAGATGAAGAGTACCTTCATGACAACTTCGTTCGCATAATAACACTAGCTCTACATCAAGACACCAATGCGACAGCACTCATAAGGTCTTTTGCTACATAATCAGGGCTTACAGGCATATCGAAGCCGTCCCCATAGGTCTGTATAAATACGGTCTTACAGCCCGCTAACTTGCCGGCCATTACATCGGCAGGGGTATCACCAATCATTATTGACATCGAGAGGTCTATGTCATGCTCCCTGGCTGCCCTCAGGAGCATCTCTGGCCCGGGCTTCCGGCACTGGCAGTCTATGCTGTATGCCTCTATGGTGCCTTCGGCTAAGTGAGGGCAGTAGTAGACTGCATCTATTCGTGCGCCTTCTTTGGAAAGCATGTTTATAAGTCTATGGTGAATCTCTGCTAGTCTTTCCTCTGTAAAATACCCCCTTGCTATTCCCGACTGGTTTGTGACTATTATCGTGAAATAACCGCTTTCGTTAAACCGCCTTATTGCACTGGCTGCATTAGGCAGGAGCACCAGCTCATCGGGTGAGCTCAGGTAGTCAACGCCCTGGACTATCGTCCCGTCTCTATCTATAAAGGCTGCCCTTCTACTCAAGCTGGTTTCTCCTTTTTAGCAAGTGCGGTGCCTCGAGGCGCACCCTACAGCTCTGAAAAATAAAATATAAGGCAGTCATTGCGAGGAGCAAAGCGACGAAGCAATCTCATAAGAAGTTTTCACTAAAAACATGGGATTGCTTCGCTTCGCTCGCAATGACAGCATGCAGTGTTTTATGCGCACTTTTGGCATTCTGCAGAAGTCCGGTAATGAATAATAACGTCAATATCTTGGGCTAAGTCGTTGGTGCCGCCCTTTGATTTTGCCTCTCTACAATCCTTGAAACGATGTCGGTGGTAGAGACCCCCTGCACCAGTGGTGCAAGCACTACCTTGCCACCGTAGGATTCCACAAACTCGCGTCCCACCACCCCTTTTTCCTTCCAATCTTCCCCCTTCACCAGTACATCCGGCCTAACATTTTTTATCAACTCCTCCGGGGTAGGTTCATCAAATAGTACTACGTAGTCTACATCCTCCAGCGCAGCAAGAACCCTGGCCCTATCTACCTCTGGCATCACAGGCCGATTCTGCCCCTTCATCTCATTAACTGAGCGGTCCGTATTGAGTCCCACTACCAGCAATTCTCCCTGGTTGCGTGCAAACCCAAGGTACTCTATGTGACCCCTGTGTAGTATGTCAAAACAACCGTTAGTAAAGACTATCCTCTCCCTCCTGGACCGATGGTTATCTAATATCTTCTCTAATTCTTTGACGGTCTTAATCTTGTAAAGTGCGGGATGATTGCCCGAGAGTTCCCTCAACATCTCTTCCTTGCTAACAGGGACTACGCCTAT
>JBHICS010000143.1:0-4318 GCA_046759685.1 Candidatus Brocadiales bacterium
AACTCGTCGTGGGTGGAGCCAGTGATTAGTAGCGCCTCTCCCTCACCGAAGCTGGCCATCGGGGGCACACCACCGGGGTCGTCCGTGCCGAAGTGGGGTTTTTTGAGGGATTTCCTGCGGTCTAGTATAGTAGCCGTTTTCGGCACAGTACAGGTCTCCCTAAGGTGGGCAATGGCAGCGTCAGACATTATAAAGACAGGGACGCGGTAGGTCTCTGCCAGGTTAAAGGCCTCCACTGTAAACTCGTACATCTCCTGAATGGACCAGGGCGAAAGGGCTATTATCTGGTAATCGCTACTTGAACACCACCTGACCTGCATCATGTCTCCACTATACGGTCTGGTGGCCTGACCGGTGGACGGCCCAGCCCTTTGGACGTCCACTATTACGCAGGGCGTCTCGGTCATTACTGCATAGCCAATGTTTTCAGCCATGAGGCTTAGCCCTGGGCCAGAGGTGGCCGTCATGGCCTTGGCCCCTGCCCAGGCAGCGCCTATTACTGCTCCAAGGGAGGCTATCTCGTCCTCCATCTGCACAAAGACACCACCTGACTCTGGTAGTCTATGCGACAGTCTTTCCATTATCTCGCTTGAGGGTGATATGGGATATCCTGCAAAGAATCCGCATCCTGCCCTAATGGCTCCCTCGGCCACGGCCTCATTGCCCTCCCAGAAATAATCGCCTGGTGGAATGTTGCCATTTGAGCTTTTATCCATAGCCAACTTGTTTAGTGTAAGTGTAAGAAACAGTTCCTGTAACGAGAGAGCATCTCTCTGTCCGTAGCAGTCGGCAACAAGGACCATCACTACACAAGAATTTTGATTATGTAGCGTCGGGTTCCACCCTTGGTGCAATCCTTCCTATAAAGGACTAGTGGGTAGGGCAGGTCTTCTTGACCTGCCCTCTGCTCGGGGCAGCAAGCCCCGCGCTACCCATGAAACAAGCAGAGCAAGCTCTGCCACTACGATTTTTTAAAGAAACTATAGGGGATTCTTCGCTTCGCTTGAATGACACATAGTATTGGAGCGACTTTTGCAGCAGTCTCCTTCTATCTATAAAAACTATGCAAACGCCCTCAGGCCAAGTACCTCTCTTCCTATTATCAGCTTTTGTATCTCTGAGGTGCCCTCGTATATGGTGGCTACGCGTGCGTCGCGCAGGTATCTTTCCACCGGGAATTCGTCTGAGTAGCCGTAGCCGCCGTGTATCTGCACGGCCATGCTGGCGGCCCTCAGGGCAGCTTCTGAGGCAAAATATTTTGCAATAGATGTTTCAAAGGTGGATCTTTTGCCTTTATTCTTTATGTCTGCGGCCTTATATACGAGTAGCCTTGCGGCCTCGGCGTCTGTCACCATACGGGCAATCATATCTTGTATTAATTGAAATGAGCCGATGGGCCTGTCGAACTGGATGCGTTCTTTTGCATATTTAATGCTTGCGTCTATACATGCCTGTGAGATGCCCACACTGCCTGCGGCGACGCTGAAGCGTCCGTTATCGAGACCGCTCATGGCCACCTTGAATCCCTCACCAATCTCTCCCAGAACGGCGTTACTGGACAGTTCACAATCTTCAAGAAAGATTTCAGCCGTATTTGATGACCTTAGACCCAGCTTATTCTCTATATCTTTTGTGGAGTATCCTTTTACTTTTTTGCACTCTATGATAAATGCCGTCAGGCCCTCGTGTTTTTTCTTAGTGTTGGTATTGGTGCGTGCGATAAGGATAGCGATGTCTGCCACTCCAGCGTTTGAAATCCAGGTCTTTGTGCCGTTCAGGACCCATCTATCTCCGGTCGAGACCGCCCTGGTGCTCTGATTGGCGGCGTCTGAGCCTGCACCCGGTTCGGTAAGGGCGAAGCACCCGATTATCTCTCCTTGGCATAGTGGAGGTAGGTATTTCTGCTTTTGCTCCTCTGTACCCCAGTTGAGGATGCAAAGCTCCACGAGGGATACCTGTACGGATAATGTTGTCCTTACAGAAGAGCATGCCCTCCCAATCTCTTCGGTGATTATGGCATGGTTTATGTAGTTAAGCCCGGCGCCTCCGTATTTCTCTGGGATAGGGCCACCCAGGAGGCCCATGGGGGCCATCTTTTTTAGGATCTCATGTGGGAATCGGCATTTTCTGTCGTTCTCTCTTGCAACAGGGACAATCTCCTCCTCGGCAAATCTCCGAGTCATTTCCTTTATTGCCTTTTGTTCCGGGGTTAACTCAAAATCCATTACAATTTATTCCCTTAGGTTGGGTGAGCCGTATTATTTGTATGGATGGGGGACACGCACCACTTGGGGAAAATAACCTTTTAAGACCCTTATGTCAAATCTCTCCACAGGCATAGGGCGTCTCCCTCCTTTGACATGGCTCGGCTGAGTGCCGTTTCTGCACAACGTATCAGGTCTCCTGGAGAATTTATGTCCCTGTCAGAGATGCTGGAGACTCCCATTCTTATGGTTGGCTTGTCAGTGGTGGTACCTTTGGAACAAAAAAAGTCCTTGAATACCCTCCAGATCCTTTGGGCTACAAAAGTGGTACTATCAGCGTTTACCATGGGTAACACAATAAGGAACTTCTCTGTGTTGTAGGTTGCTACGATGTCCGAACTCCTTACCATTCCAGAAAGGAGCGTTACAGAATCATCGATTATGGAATTAGGAGAATCTATGTTCTGTTTCTTATCAATCTCCTCTAGGTCGCACATGCGCAGCATAATGCATGATAGGTGTTGTTTGTGTCTCTTGGCACGGTCAAATTCAGCTTTAAGCAGGGTATCAAGCAGGTTGCGGTCACGGATTTCCATAAAATCTTATCCTCAGTTGTCATCTATTAAAAAGTTAAACATTTTTCTCCTGCATGCCAGACTATTTTAATGGATAAACTTTCTTTAAGGTAAGATTTTTCAGAGCCTTCCCGAGCGCATTATTCCTATTGCCAGCCATATACCCATGATGGTGGAGAACAAGTAGCCGATGATGCCGAACAGTGGGATATCATCCATGACCACGGGTCCTACCCCTGCCATCATAACCAGGCTGGATGCAATTACTGTGGCGGCCAAGATTATACTGAGTGCCAGGCGGTTACTTGACCGGTCAAGTTCGTATGCAAAGTATTCAAGCTCCACGTGCCTGAGTGCCACCTCCATCCTCCCGCTGAGTAGGTTTCGGATTATTTGTCTCATCTCCTTTGGGCCTTGAGATATCAGGTTGGTCAGGTGCCAGGAGGTTTCACTAGCCATTTTTCCTATGTGTTTTGGAGAGAAACGTTCCCTCATTAGATCCCTGGCAAGGGGCGTTATTATTTTCTGGAGGTCAAGCTTCGGGTCAAGTTGTCTGGCCATTCCAGTCACGGTGACGAAAGATTTCCCAAGTAAAACAAAGTCCCTGGGTAGCATGAGCTTATACTCTCGTGCAACCCTCATTAGGTCAAAGAAGGCATTCCTGGGGTCTATTCTCTCCAATGGTATGCCCCTATATTTCTCCAAGGTCTCCAGAAGGGAGACCTTGAGTGCGTCTATGTTGGCCTGTCCGTCCGCAGGTATAGCTCCAATGTCCATAAAGATGTCCACATATAGGTCTATATCCTTCTGCAGTAGGGCGAATAGTGCCGTTGTGAGATGACTCCTCAGGTCCTCCGTTAAGTAGCCCACCATACCGAAATCTATCATGGAAATGGTGCCAAGCTCAGAGACCATAAGGTTACCTGGATGTGGGTCAGCGTGGAATAGGCCGGCCTTGAAGTACTGTTCCATGAAGTCTGTGAGGAGTTCCGTGGCCAGTCTTCTGGTATTAATCCCCTTTTCCTCGATGTTTTTTATATCGCAAAGGCTGATGTCCTTGAACCTCTCCATGGTCAAGATACTTGATGTAGTGAGGTCCCAGTGCACCTTTGGGATGTGAACATTCTCTTTGCTTCGGTACATCTGATAGAACTTGGTGGTGTTGGATGCCTCGGTGATAAAATCGAGTTCATTTTGTATAACGCGATGGAATTCCTCCACCAACATAGTGGGTCGAAAGGGCTTAAGTTCCTCTATTCTCTCTGCCCTTTCGGCGATGAGCGCAAGTAGGTCTACGTCATTCATGACTATCTGTTTAATGCCAGGCCGCTTGACCTTTACCACTACTTGCTTCTCATTGGGCAGAGTTGCGGCATGGACCTGAGCGATGGAACCGCAGGCTATGGGAGCATCCTGGAAGGAGTGAAAGAGTCTTTCTATAGGTGTTTTTAGTTCTTCTTCAATGATGGTCCTAGCCAGCTTTGAATCGAAGGGCTTAACGTCTTTTTGCAGTTTACGAAGCTCTTGGATGAAGTCCTC
>JBHICS010000144.1:0-4316 GCA_046759685.1 Candidatus Brocadiales bacterium
AGACACACCTGATGGCATGCTAAGACTGAAATCCTCGGATATACAAAGGGCCATATACCCCGTTGGCTTTTATAAAACAAAGACCGCAAGGATAAAAGATATATGCAATGCCCTGATAGATGAACATGGCGGGGAAGTGCCCGATGATATAGATACTTTACTGAGGCTACATGGCGTAGGGCGGAAGACTGCAAACCTGGTGGTAACTCTCGGGTATGGTAAGCCCGGTATCTGTGTGGACACTCACGTACACAGAATCACCAACCGCTGGGGATACGTAAAGACCAAGACACCGGTTGAGACAGAGTTTGCACTGAGAAAGATACTTCCCAGGAAGCACTGGCTCGTTATAAATGACCTCTTGGTCACCTTTGGACAGAACATCTGCACCCCCATTCTGCCGAAATGTAGCACCTGTAAGGTCTATTGGTACTGCAAAAGAGTAGGTGTAAAAAAACACCGTTAAGTGGCGGGTCTTTTGACCTGCCCGTCAAGGTCCTTCACAGTAGCGGACAGACTGGCAGCCCCGTCCCCATAGAAAATAATCCCCGTGCAGGGAGAGATTTTTCCATCCGCACTGAGGAAACAATAAAGGCCCCCCCCTCGCAGGGTAAAGGTATGTCGTCCCGGCATAATCACCTCATGCGACGCAGACAATCTGAGCCTGATAAAGCAGGCCGTCACACAGACAAGGTGCTGGGTAAATCCTGCCCGGTAAGACGCCGATGTGCCTCCAAATACTTCTCAGAGGTCTTTTCTACCACTTCCTGGGGTAGAGGTGGTGCAGGCGGGGTCTTGTCCCAGCCGGTAGACTCCAAGTAATCCCTTACATACTGCTTGTCAAACGAGGGCTGGGAACGGCCAGGCTGATAGCCCTCCAGGGGCCAGAAACGGGAGGAGTCGGGTGTGAACACCTCGTCTATTAGGATGAGCTTCTCGTCTAGAAAACCCCATTCAAACTTTGCATCGGCGATTATTATCCCCTTTTCCAGGGCATACGTACTGGCTTCAACAAATATGGCCATGCTTTTATCCACAACCTCCCGAGAGACGTCCTTACCCAGCATCTCTATCATCCGCTTGACCGGAATATTCAGGTCATGACCGCTGGTGGCCTTTGTGGCAGGGGTAAAGATAGGCTCTGACAGCTTCTCAGACTCCTTGAGGCCCTGGCCAAGCTCAACATCCTGGATACCGCCCGTTTCACGATATTCCTTTAAGGCAGAGCCGGCAAGATATCCCCTAACCACACACTCCACGGGTAGTGGGCGCGTCTTCTTCACCAGCATGGAGCGTCCAGACAGGACATTGCCGAAAGGTGTCAATACCTCTCCCGCCTCCCCAATGTCGGAGGTGATGAAATGCGACTTGGTTATGTGTGAAAGCCTCTTAAACCAGAATTCTGACAGGGCCGTCAGCACCCTTCCTTTGTAAGGAATACCTGTTGGAAGCACCACATCAAAGACAGAAATCCTGTCGGTGGCAACAAAGAGTAGGTTCCCGTTAAACTCGTATATATCTCTAACCTTCCCCCTCTTGAAGAGAGAAAGGTTAGGAAGGGAAGTCTCTAGAATGACGGTATCATCTCTCTTCACTTTTTGGTGTGGTTTGAGGAGAGTCCATTCAAAGGTATGTGTGGGGCAAGCTTTTCACATATCCTCTGCACGCCCCTTAAATTTGGCTTTAGAGACAGGGCTATATTCAGGTAGGTTGCAGCAGAATAATAGTCCCCCAGTTTCAAATAACACTCAGCTATCTTCTTATATATTTGGGCCGACTCGCCCTTATCGAGCTTCAACTCCAATGCCTTTTCGTAGTAGGCAACCGCCTTTTTTGGATCAACACGTCTGGCCAAACGGCGACAATAGATTCTTTGGATGCGGTCCTTAATCTCATCAAAAAGATACTGCCTCTTTGTCCCCTCCTCCAGCCGTAAGTATGCCTCCTCGTAAAACTCTAGGGCTTCAATGTACCTCCTCTGTCTTTCACACTCTTCTGCCAAGAGAAAGGTACAGTCTATAAAGTCCTTAAATGAGAAATAAGAAAGCAGATGAAAGCCCTGTATATCTTTCTTGAGGCGGTTATAATTCTCCAGTGCCTGCAATCCCTTGCGGTCTAAAAGGTCCAAGAGTATTGTCCTCACCTGGAAATTGGTCGTATTCTGCCATCTCTTGAGCGCATCACCATTTTGGCCCCTCACAAGGCCAAGCATCTTGTCATAATGGTTGCGTCGGGACTTGTCGCCAAGCATCTTATAGGCCTGAATGACCAGCTTGACCTTTGTCTCTGCCCCGGGCTTATTTCCGTTCCTGTCAGGATGGTATTCCTTGACCAACCTCCTAAAGGAACGTTTTATTTCCTCAGCACCGGCCCCTTCATTTACCCTTAGGACCTCATAATAATTTACCGACCGAAGACTTTCAAACATAATACTTACACAGCCGACAATAGAGTGATAGATTTTAACCGGGTAACATTACCCATATTGATGATGTAGGGTCTGCCCGCCTTCAAGAGCTTCCTGAAAACAGGTTTATCCCTGAGGTGGGCCAGAGCCAGTTTTACTGACTCCTCCATATTATTCTTTCTTCTTTTTATCAGTTTTTTTAACTAAGTCAAGTTCTATTATGGGCCTCGAACCCTGAGTCCTTAACTATCTTGCCAAAATGGTAAAAAGTAGGTAAAATGCGAGTTTTAAATTATGCCTGCAACCTGCGGAGCTTGTTTGAGAAAGGATTAAGATTATGGCCACACACCTTGAGAAATGGGTCGAAGAGGTAGCAAAACTAACTAAACCTGATAAGATTTACTGGTGCGACGGTTCGGAAGAAGAGGCTCACAGGCTCATCGAGATAGGGATGAAAGAAGAGCAGCTTGGGGGACGTGCGGTGTTTTCTGAACTGAACCGAGAGACGTATCCCAATTGTTATTTGCACCGTAGTCATCCCACCGACGTAGCGCGCACTGAGCACTTAACCTTTGTCTGTCACAAAGATAAAGAGACCGCAGGGCCAAATAATAACTGGATTGCGCCCGAAGAGGCGAAGGAACGCCTTACCGGATTATCCAGGGGCTGTATGCAGGGAAGGACGATGTATGTCATACCTTACATGATGGGTCACCCTGACTCCCCTTATGCAAAGGCTTGTGTCCAGCTTACCGATACTTGTTATGTTGCCGTAAATATGAGAATAATGGCTCGAGTAGGAAGCTTTGTAGCGGAGAAGATTGGGAATCGTCAGGACTTTGCAAAGGGGATCCATTCTGTGGGAGACCTCGACCCTGAGAAGCGATTTATTATGCATTTCCCCGATGACAATCTAATCTGGAGTATTGGCTCCGGTTACGGAGGAAACGCCCTGTTGGGGAAGAAGTGTTTCGCCTTAAGAATGGCCTCTTGTCTGGCCCTGAAAGAAGGATGGCTGGCCGAACATATGCTGATTATTGGCATTGAGGACCCCCAAGGTAATGTTACCTATGTTACCGCCGCAATGCCTTCTGCCTGCGGAAAGACTAACCTGGCCATGCTGGAGTCCGCACTGCCTGGCTACAAGATATGGACCCTGGGTGATGACATTTCCTGGTTAAACATCGGTCCTGACGGGAGGCTCTACGCCATCAACCCAGAGGCAGGCTTCTTCGGAGTGGTTCCGGGAACCTCTATGAAGAGCAATCCCAACATGATGAGGACGCTAAAGGCCGATAAATTCTATCCCACCCTTTATACAAATACGGCCCTGAACGTGGATACCAACGAGCCCTGGTGGGAGGGGAAGGATGACCCTGTACCAAAGAACATGGTGGATTGGCAGGGTAGACCTTGGGATAGTTCCAGCGGCACAAAGGCCGCACACCCCAATTGCAGGTTTACCGTATCTATGTATAACTGCCCCACACTCTCGCAAGAATTCGATAACCCCCAGGGTGTGCCCATCTCGGCAATAATCCTGGGAGGAAGAAGGACACACCTTATACCCCTGGTGGTGGAGAGCTTTAACTGGCAACACGGTGTATTCTTGGGTGCCAGAACGGGTTCTGAGACTACTGCTGCCGCCGCTCATCAGGTAGGTGTGGTAAGAAGAGACCCTATGGCCATGCTTCCCTTTTGCGGCTATAATATGGGCGACTATTTTAGGCATTGGATTAATACCGGAAGAAAGTTAACCCCTCCTCCAAAGATATTTTCAGTCAACTGGTTCAGGGCGGACGAGAAAGGGGGGTTCCTCTGGCCAGGATTTGGGGAAAATATTCGCATATTAAAGTGGATAGTGGATAGGGTAAATAACCGTGTTGATGCTAAGGAAACGCCTTTAGGA
>JBHICS010000145.1:0-4312 GCA_046759685.1 Candidatus Brocadiales bacterium
GGGTTTAACACAAACTCCCCGTTAGTTCGCCCTACCCTTACCGAGCCCACGGGGTTGCTGAAAGGGATTGAGGAGATGCAAAGGGCGGCAGAAGCACCTAACATGCCCAATATGTCAGGATCATTTTCTTTATCTACAGAGAGGACGACGCACATGATCTGTACGTCATTACGGTAAGACTTCGGGAAGAGGGGTCTTATCGGCCTATCCATCAGCCTCATGGTGAGTGTTTCTTTTGCAGTTGGCCGCCCCTCTCTCTTATAGAAACCCCCAGGGAATTTTCCTGCCGCGTAAGTCTTCTCCCTGTAATCCATCGTAAGAGGGAAGAAGTCTATGTCCCTTTCCTGTCCCGCCACGGCAGTTACCAAAACTACAGTGCCACCATATTTAACCGTCACAGAACCGTTTGCCTGCCTCGCCATCTTGTTCGATTCTATGGTTAGTAATCTATCCCCTATCGACTTTTCAACCTTAAATATAACCATGTTTCTCCTTGTTCTTCACAAACAAATAGCCGCTAAAACAATATTTTTCTGAATACCCTTTACCCTCTTATGCCAAGCGTGCTAATTACCTGCTTGTATCTTTCTTTATCTTTTTCATTGAGGTACTTCAAGAGGGAAGACCGCCTGCCAACCATCTGCAAGAGTCCTCTACGAGAGGTGTGGTCTTTCTTGTGCTGCTTGAGGTGTTCGCTTACGCAATTTATGCGTTCAGTAAGGAGGGCTATCTGAACCGCTGGGGAGCCAGTATCTTTCTCGTGGGTCCTAAGTTGTTCGATTATCTCCGTCTTGCGTTCCTTAACAACACCCATCTACAACTTTCCTTGTCGTCCTTTTCATTTTAAAACATAGAATTTTAAGGCTTCTAAATATATTTTGCAACAGAAAAAAATGCTATTTAGAAGGAATTTTACTGCCAACGGCTCTGGTATAATCCTCTGCCCACATCCTGTCAGGTGCCAAGAATGTGGCCACAAGAAAGCGTCCCTTATGGTAAACAGTGGAATAACGCCCGCTCTTGTCCTCAAAACACTGAAGTGTACCTTCAAGTAAATGGTTTTCCTTCCACGATTTCTTGAGTTCCACAAGGCCTTTCCATGCCATATAGGCCCTTTTGGCACCGGGATATTCAACCATCATAAGCCGCATAGCGGGCAGATTTTCATCCAGCATATATTCCGCCACCACAACATCAGTCCCTTCCCCCAGGCCAAGGACATTCTCTTCTATAACCTCGTCACTTATATATATATTGTCAAAGATTATTCTACTGTGAAAGAACTTCGTCTGCCCCTCACGCAGTCCCTCATATGGGAGGTAGTTCAAGAGTGCCGGCCGGACAGACTTGTCGGAGGGGAGCCTGTTCAGGATTGCCTCAGCAATATAGCTCACCTCATCCAGGCCAACGTCTGTCCCGCTGGGCTCAAGACGAAGATAGTGTCGCCCCTTCCACATCCACATGTAATTCTCAAATATAGTGGCCTCGTCTCCAAGGTCGTACCTGTCGCCCGACCTGTCATAGGTATAGGCCCCAAAGGCATCATCGCTAGTGACGAATGTCCATAACTCAACAAGCACCTCTCGACCCTCCACATCTCCATAACGTACCACACTCACCTGCTCGTACGAATAGGAGAGATACGGCTCAGCGGCGCCGTCTATATACTCATAAAGGCCGTTTTCTCCTGCATATACCATGGCAGTTGCCAGCATTGTCCACTCACCAGCCACCTCGGGCAGTAGCGCTTCATCACTAACCGATTCCTCGAGTCTTATAGGAAGCTGAGGCTGTATGCCTTCGACCACGATGGCCGCCGTGCCCACAACGGGGCAGGCATACTCACAGAAACCACAACCGTTACAAACCTCTTCCCTCACAAACGGCCGTCTTATCTCCCGGCCCTTGTCGTCGGTGTAAGTGTTAAAGTGTATTGCCTTGGTGGGCACCGGGCATACCTCTTCACACACGCCACAATTGACATCATGCCAATCCTTTTTGAGTACAGGCAACCCCGCATAACCCACCCAAGGGATGCAGCGGCTTCGGTCTATGCGAGCCTTGCCTATGGCGGTTTTCTGCTTCGTTGGCAATTCCAGCGGTTTTATGGCACCTGATGGGCATACGTGGCTACAGAGGGTACAGGTATGCTCGCAGTGACCTATCCTTGGTATCAGTCTGGGTGTCCACGCTGCCTCCAGGCCGGCCTCTACCAGAGTGGGGTGTAGGCCATTTGTTTTGCACACCTTCATACATTCCCCACACCTTATACACCTTGCGAGAAATTCCTCCTCATCCGTCGAGCCAGGCGGACGAATGACCCCATGTCCCTTACCAGACCTCCAGGGGAAATTGAAGCCAAGCATGGGCACTGCAGCTACACCAGCAAGACAGGCCGTCACCAGACCTCTCTTTGACAGGTCCACCTCCTGGAGTTGTGGGGTGGTGCTGCCCCTAAAGCGTATGGCATCACTGGGACAAACCTCCTGACAGTCCATGCAGAGGATACACTCACCGGCCATGGTGGCCCTTCCTTCTTCCGTTATGCACCCCATCCTGCAGCCGGTCTGACACAGACCACAAACCTCACAGTCTCTCCTTACTCTCCTCTGTAGATAAGCACCAAGAGACACTAGTGCCAGGATGGCGCCCAATGGGCACAGGTTCCTACACCAGTACCGCCTGTACACAATCCCAAAAGAGATGATAGCCAAAAATATAATCAAGAAGGCCGTATGGTTGCGAAAGAAGGGTTCGCGCTCCACAAACAGGACCTTGTCTGAAAGCCCGTGTACGGGCATAGTTAGTGGACCTACAAAGGGAAAACCATTAAGAAAATCAAAGACGCCCGCCAGAAGCGCAACCAGGTATGGATGGACGAGGATGGAATAGGTGTTTGTAGCCAGACTCAGTGGGTCGAACCAGCCCACCAGCTGCCTGCTTAGAAAGAGGCTGAGTAAAAGGAAGGCGAGCAGATAATATTTCAACCGCTTGCCGTCATAAATCCTAGGCCCGGTGTGAGATTCGTTGGTTCTCGATCTTTTAAAAAGCTTGTCCGTGAGGTCGATGGTGGTGCCGAACGGGCACACCCATCCACAGAAGAAGCGCCCCATAACTAGGGTCATGGCAACAAGTATCAAGGCCGGCCAGTACTGGGTGACAAGCTCCGTGGCAACGATGCTCACGCCTAGAGCGGAGAGGGGACTAAGGCGCAAGAATATATCGTTGGCAGAAAAATCGGCAGAAGTCAGCGGGTCCAGATATATTAATAGTATAAGGAACGCTGCAAGGCTAAGGGCCTGTGAACACTTGCGTAAATTATACGCCCTGAAAGGGCTCTTTGTATCTTGTGACATTTATATAGGCGCTAGATTATGGTCGCAAAAAACTAATCTTCATTACTGTTATATAGTAATCTCCTCAAAACCATGGAGCCTGTAGTCTATCTCTCCAATACCGGCCTCATGCGCCTCTCTGATAAAACCAATGTCCTCCCCCCCCAGTCCGAAGAGGGTTGCACCGTAGGAATCAACGGCTACGGGGTCGGTGCTTATGACTATTCTTCCTGCACCGTCGAGAGAGCTATCAACATCGTCAAGCCTCCCCCCTGTGGGGCCATGGCGCCTGAGAACCCTGTAGGCATCGAGCACAGTAAGGTCAACTTTCACCACCCTGTTAAGGTCTGCAATCTTGGGGTGTATGTCCTTATGTAGTCTGCCCCTGTCCCATCCTACCATGCCCATGACATTCTTGAGGGCCATTGTAAGGCGTGAGGTGCTGTGATGCTTTGCAATAGGGACGTTTATAAGAACGTCCACCTCGTCCTTAAGCACAAATGCGTCATTGAATGCCCACGATTTTAAGACCTTGCCACCGGGTATGGTAAGCTCGCGAAAGCGAGAGCCGTCAACAAAGACCGGCTCTGCCCCTGAACGCCTTGCGGCATCCTCGATGCCGCTAATCTTGTAAGAGGGTTTGGGGTTGCTGGAGCAGGTGTGGTCCATCACCTTGACCTTCGATGCACCGGCATCAAGACATAAGCTTGTCAGGGCTGCTACCAGATGCGGATTGGTGTTTGCTGCGAACTCCGGCGCCCTATTCCAGGAAATATTGGGTTTAATTACTACTCGATCGCCCCTGGATACTAACTTCTCTATACCGCCCAGGGCAGTTAAGGCCCTAGTGGCCATCTCCCGGAGAATTTCTGCCTCGTCCTTGCCGCTGGTATTAATGGAACGGTGGGCTACGACCGTGCCCCTCTTTAGCCTGTTCTCCTTGAATTTTTTAAGGGAACTCTGTGCCTTATGGAATG
>JBHICS010000146.1:0-4298 GCA_046759685.1 Candidatus Brocadiales bacterium
CGAGGTAGTGGCGGATCCCGTGGAGCTGGAGGGGGCGGTGGCTCGTTTCCGGAGCGCGGAAATGGAGCCTGAAGGCCATGCTCTTTTTGCCCGCCGGAACCTGCTTGCCGCGATATAGGTCAAAGAACTCTACTGCCTCCAGGAATTTTAGACCCGAATCCTTTACACACCTCTCGACATCCGCCCAACCCACCTGTTCATCTACCACTATGGCCATGTCTCTGGCAATCGGCGGATAGAGGGGAAGTTTTCTGAAGGCCGATGTGAGGTCAGCCCTTTCCAAGATAAAGTTAAAATCTATCTCTGTCATGATAGGGGTAGAATTCAGGTCATACTCCTCCACAATCTCTTTCTTTATTTCTCCCAATACCCCCAGCACCTTTCCTTCGAGTTCCACTCTGCTTGACCTTTTTTCATCAAAGGGTCCGCCGGGGTACCCCTCCCACCTTAGAACATCCCTCAGGCCAAAGGCAGAGAACAAGCCCTCTACTACTCCTTTTAGTGCGTAAAACGCGTTCTCAGACCCGGCACCCTCTTCCTCCCAGAGCAGACACAGACAGGTCTTTTCATCTGGCAATTTCTCTGAGTTTCTTGGGAGATAGACGCGAGATATCTCGAATATCTTGACCCTAGGCACGCCACGGTCTTGATTATGCTTCTTTACTCTAAGGAGATTGCCCATGAGGGTCTGTCTTAAACGGTCCTCACCTCTCCTTATAGGATTTCGTATGGTGAGGGGCGGAACATTGGAAAAGGCGACGAACCTCTGGTGTGGTATGTTCTCTACAATACTGTATGTTATTACCTCCGTAAGCCCCCATCCAACTAGGAGCTCACGGGCCCTCTCTATTACCTGTTCATACCTGTTTTGTTGTCTTACCTGGATGCTCAGGCGAGTATCGGAGGGAACATTATTGTAACCATATATGCGTGCCACCTCTTCTATAAGGTCTACCTCCCTGGAAACATCGCCGCGAAAGGTGGGCACAGTCACGTTAAACATCTCTTTGCCTGCGGCCTTGACCTCAAAGCCAAGCCGGGACAGGATGTCCTTTGTTGTGGCCGCCTCTATCTGTGTACCCAGGACAGCGTTAAGCCGTGGCATCCCCAGCGAAATGACCGTCCTTTCAACCTTTTTAGAACCGAGATCAATTACATCCTTTGACACCTCACCGCCGGTCAGCTCCTGTATCAGCCGCGTGGCCCTTCTTGATGCCCAGTCCACACCCTCCGGGTCGACACCCCTTTCGAAGCGGTAGGAAGATTCAGTGGACAGTGCAAACCTCTTCGCCGCACGCCTCACGGCAGAGGGCCTGAACCTGGCTGATTCCAAGAGAATGTTTTTGGTCTCTTCCCCCACCTCCGTATCGCTGCCGCCCATAACACCGGCAATGGCCACGGGTCTCACCCCGTCGGCAATGGCAAGTGTCTCTGGTGTGAGGTCGCACCTCGTCCCGTCAATAGTCTTAATCGCCTCCCCCTTGACGGCACGTCTTACTACAATCCTTTTGTCCGTCAGCTTGTCCATGTCAAAGGCGTGTAGAGGCTGACTTGATTCAAGCAGTACATAGTTGGTAATGTCCACCACATTATTTATAGACCTAAGCCCTACTGCCTCAAGGTGTTTCCGCAACCACAAAGGTGAGGGACCGACCTTCACTCCGCGGATTACACGAGCGGTGTAACGAGGACACAGCTCCGCATCATCCACGTGGACCTCGAAATCTAGCGGTGCCTTCCCTGCCTTATAGTCTACCTCTGGAACACGCAGTACACTGCGGGTTATGGCGGCCACCTCCCTGGCAATGCCCAAAATACCCAGACAATCCGGCCTATTTGAGGTTACTTCTATATCCAGGCAGTAGTCGTCTTGTATGGGCTTCAGATCCTCCACCACCAGGCCAACACCCGTCAGGGCGTCGGCAAGTTCCTGTGGGGAGAGGTCGAAATCACCAAAATATTCCTTTAGCCAGCTATAGCTTACTTTCATGTCTTATGGAACTAGGCCTTTGCAAAACTCCGTGTTTTAGTCTACTACATCCCAAAGGTAGACAACGAAGTAGGGCCATCCGCCTCAGGCGGACAAAGTGCTCCTACTCTCTGATGATGGCAAAAGACAACGACCGTAAAGGGCGTTGTCTACCAGTTTTTGACGCACGTAAGTTTTAGAGCTAAGCATATAGTGTGCATCTTGACGCATATACTATTCTGTAGTTGCCCGATAAATCGAGCTTGCGAGACCCCATCTCGCGCCAGAGGCGGCTGCCCCTTTGGCGCAAATGGGGCAACTACAAAAAGGTAGCGCAGGGTGTCGTGCCAGAGGCGGATTGCCGGATTGGTTAAAACTGAGACAAAAACCTCATGTCATTTTCAAAAAACAGTCTTATGTCGTCTATACCGTACTTGAGCATGGCTATCCTTTCCACACCCATGCCAAATGCAAAGCCTGTGTATTTCTCCGCATCATACCCCACCGCCTTGAAGACATTGGGGTGTACCATACCTGCCCCGAGTATCTCCATCCATCCTGAACCACATGCACTACAACCCCTTCCCTTACAAAGTGAGCATGATATCTCCACCTCTGCCGAGGGCTCCGTAAAGGGAAAGAAGGACGGTCTGAAGCGCATCCGGGTGTCCGGGCCGAAGTATGCCTGTGCAAATAGTGTTAGCACGCCCTTCAGGTGCCCGAAGGTCACACCTTCTTCCACCATGAGGCCCTCTATTTGGTGGAACATGAAAGAGTGTCTGGCGTCCACGGTGTCGGGCCTGAAGACCTTGCCGGGCGCAATTATGCGTATGGGAGGTTTTTGCTTCTCCATAACGCGAATCTGCACGGTAGATGTCTGGCTCCTAAGAAGGACATCGTCTGAGAGATAAAAGGTATCGAAATCATCCCTGGAAGGGTGGTCGGGGGGTATATTGAGTGCCTCAAAGTTGTAATATTCGAGCTCCACCTCCGGTCCAAAGGCCACCTGGAAACCCATCTTTGCAAAGATCTCCTTTATATCATCTATCGTTTGGATCAGTGGATGCCTATGGCCAAGGTGCGGACGCCTTCCAGGCAGCGTCATGTCTTGGATGGGGCCCGCCGCCCGGGGACGCTGCTTATCTGATAATGCCGTTTTTGACTCTTCATACCTGCCGGAGATATCCCTTTTAAGCTCATTAAGAAGACGCCCCCTCTCAGGCCTTTCCTCGACGGGCACGGACGGGAGTTTTGAAAGGAGCTCGCTCAGAAGGCCCTTTCTACCCAGGTACTTTACACGGAACGCCTCCAGTCCCTCAAGCGAGTCGATAGTATTTAACTCACCTTCAGCCTTTTCTTTTAACTCCTGGAGATCGTTTTTCATAATAAACTGGGATTTGTGACCGTGCTTCGCAAAGCTAGGGAAGTAAAGAGATTATGCTAAAGGCAAATAATATCATAACATGCACAATTGTCAAGGAATCTCCCTGACATAACAGCCACAAGCAATCTTTTAATACCTTGACATCTATTTAACATAGAGATTAAGATAGGATTTAATCTCAAAATCAAGCCCTCTGTAAAGGTTATCAAATACCATATGTCATTCTGTTCCGCCTTAGGGGGATGGAGGGGTCTTTTAGTAGTTTCACACCATTAGAGGAGGGGGTCTTGTCTGTAGATTTTAAGATAAAGATCGGTGGCGCTGCTGGCCAGGGGATGCAGACCATTAGCCACATCCTTTCTCACGTCTTCTCCCGGGGCGGATACCACGTATTTTCTGTTCAGGACTACCAGTCGCGCATCAGGGGCGGGCACAATACATCTATCTTAAGGATACGGAACCATTACGTGTCTGCCATGACACAGGGGGTAAACATATTAATAGCCCTTAATAAAGAGACTATCGATCTCCACAGGGAAGAGGTGCCGCAGGGTGGGGCAATCATATATGACGGTGAGAAGATCCGTCTGCCTCAAGAGGGCCCGGGCCTTGTGAACGTGCCACTCGCCCGACTCGCCAGCGAGAAGGGCGGTAATAAGATATACAGTAATTCTGTGGCAGCGGGTGCTGCCCTCGGACTCATGCACTACGATTTCAACCCCCTGGCCGATATGCTCATGGAGATCTTTGGTAAGAAGGGGACTGCAGCAGAAGATAACACAAAGGCCGCAAGGGCTGGATATGACTTCGTCCACGAAAATTTCTCAGAGCAATTTAGTTGGAAGTTGAATCCTCTTAACAATACAAAGAGGATGCTCATAAACGGCAACGAGGCCTTCGCACTGGGTGCGCTGGCGGCCGGCTGCAAGTTCATGTCTGCCTACC
>JBHICS010000147.1:0-4296 GCA_046759685.1 Candidatus Brocadiales bacterium
AGTAAAGGAAGGGGAAAATATGCTCCTTAATTATACAGTTATTTTTGAGCCTCAGGCTGAAGGTGGCTATACAGTGTACGTGCCGGCACTGCCAGGATGCGTTAGTGAAGGGGATACCCTGGAAGAGGCAAAGGAGATGATAAAAGATGCTATTAAGTGTTACTGCGAGAGCTTAATGAAAGACGGTTTACCCTTTCCCCAGGATGTAGATGTCGAGCCTATAAAAGATAAGGTTTTGGTGGAGTTAACATAATGGCATGGGTCGCCTACCCACCCTTAGACCAAAAGAGGTTATTAAGGCGTTAGAAAGGGGAGGCTTCTTTATCCACCATCAAACAGGTAGTCATGTGGCTATGAGACACCAAGAGGATAAAACGATAAGAGTAACAGTACCACTGCATAGCAAGGATATAAAAGTAGGCACCTTAAACAGTATATTGAAACAAGCAGGTCTGACTACTGAGGAGTTTAAGGGTCTTCTTTAACGTAGTTTCCCCTAAGGAAAAGAACCTAAGTGGCGCCGGTAGCGGTTGGGGTCTTTTCTGCCTTTTTTGGTCCTTCCTTGGCGGCATCAACCTTCTCAATCTTGGCGGCGCAGACCTTATACTCGGCGGTCATGGTGATGTTGTCGTAGGCGGTGATGGTGAGCTTGTTGGCGGCGGCCTCGGCAAAGTGCATGGGCATCCAGATTACACCCTCCTTTATACCGGTAAAAAGCGCCTTGGTCTTGACCTTGCCCCTTCGCGTGATAACCCTTACCCAGTCGCCGTTCTTTATCCCATGCATGTCGGCATCAAACGGGCTTATCTCCACGAAGCACTCAGGCTGGAGCTGTACGCTGCCCTTGGAGCGGCGGGTCATAGTGCCTCCGCCGTAGTGTTGCAGCGTGCGGCCAGTGGATAGGATTAGCGGATAGTCCTTATCCGGCTCCTCGGCGGGCCTGCGGCAGGCGGGGGCAAAGAACTCGCCCTTACCGCGTGTGAACTGGCCTTTATGGAGATATTGAGTCCCAGGGTGGCCCTTATCAGGGCAGGGCCACTGGAGACCCACGTTATCTATCCTCTCGTAGTTTATACCTCCAAAGAATTTGGTGGCAAGTCCGGCAAGTTCGTCCCAAATCTCGCTTGGGTGGCCGTATTTCATTGGGTATCCCATGCGGGTAGAAAGCTCGCAGACGATCCGCCAATCTGGTTTCGAGTTGCCGATGGGTTTAACGGCCTCTCTTACCCTCTGTACCCTGCGCTCCGAGTTGGTGAATGTGCCGTCCTTCTCGGCGCAAGATGAAGCAGGCAGGATAACGTCGGCGTATTTTGCTGTCTCTGAGAGGAATATGTCCTGTGCCACCACGAACTCCAGTTTTTCGAGTCCGCTTATCACGTGGGCCTGGTCCGGCTCGCTCATCACGTTGTCCTCACCCACGAGATACATCGCCTTCAACCTGCCGTCGTTTGCGGCCATGAAGCATTCGGGCATCTTGAGCCCCCTCTTTGTCGGCAGCTTCACGCCCCATGCCTTTTCAAATTTTTCTATAACGGCCGGGTCAGATACGGCCTGGTAGCCGTGGAAGCGGTCGGGGTCGGTGCCCATGTCGCTTGCGCCCTGGACGTTATTTTGTCCACGTAGCGGATTTACCCCGGTGCTGGGGCGCCCTATCTGGCCGCAGAGCATGGCTAGATTCGCAATGGTGCGGACGTTCTCTGTGCCGCAGATGTGCTCCGTTATACCGAGCGTGTAGTATACACCCGCCTTCTCGGCAGTGGCGTATAGTCTGGCCGCTTCCCTGATATCATCGGCCGGCACGCCGGTTATTTTCTCGACCCTCTCAGGCGTAATATCCTTACAGTATTCTTTTAGTGCCTCATAGTTTTCGGTACGTGTCTCTACAAATTCCCTGTCCTCAAGCCCCTCAGAGATTATGACGTTCATCATTGCATTGAGTAACATGCAGTCCGAGCCGGGCCTGAGTTGGAGGAAGTACTCCGCACGCTCGGCGAACCATATCTTGCGAGGGTCAGCCACGATGAATTTTGCGCCCTTACGGAGTGCCTCCCTCATATGGAGCCCTATTATAGGATGTGCCTCAGTGGGGTTTGCACCTATAAGGAACAGGACGTCGGCGTCGGGGATCTCCCCAATGGAGTTAGTCATAGCCCCGCTACCGAAGCTCATGGCCAGACCGGCCACGCTGGGGGCGTGTCAGGTACGGGCACACTGGTCGAGGTTGTTTGTACCGATTACCGCCCTGGCAAACTTCATGAGAATGTAGTTCTCCTCGTTGGTACATCTTGAAGAACCTAGGACGGCGATGGATTCGCCACCGTGCTTTTCTTTTATCTCACCGAATTTGCTGGCCACGAGGCTGAGGGCCTCGTCCCAGGTGGCCTTCTCGAACTTGCCGTTTCTCTTGATAAGCGGGTCTGTTAGGCGGTCAGGGTGGTGCACAAAGTCGTATCCGAAGCGGCCCTTTATGCAGAGGTTGCCGTTATTGGGCACGGTGCCTACCGCGGAGGTAACCTTTGCCAGCTCGCCGGTTTCTTTATGGACGTTGAGGAATAGGTTGCAGCCGACGCCGCAGTAGCCGCACACGGTCTGCACCTTATCGAGTTGCCAGGCACGGCCCTTCCCCTCTGCCTGCTTCTCCCTGAGGGCACCCACGGGGCACGTTGAGACGCACTGTCCGCAGAACTCGCAGCTTGTACCCAGCAGGGTGTGGCCGTAGGCGGGGCCTACCACGGTCTCAAACCCGCGGTTTATAAAGTCAAGGGCATGGGCCTGTTCCACCTCGTCGCATATCCTGACGCAGCGTCCACAGAGTATGCACTTGGAGTCGTCCCTCAGTATCATGGTGTTTGGGTCGGGGACGATACCGCGAACGGGTTCCTTAAAGAAGCGGCTGCCCTTGAGTCCGTACTCGTAGGCAAGGTCCTGGAGGGTGCATTCACCGCACTTGTCACAGGTCATACAGTCCAGGGGGTGGTCTGATAGTATAAGCTCCAGCGCAAACCTTCTGGCCTCATAGACGCGCTTAGTATCGGTCTTCACCACCATGCCATCCGCAACCAGTGCCGAGCATGCGGTCACCAGGGGTCTCTTGGCTTTCTCTGCCTCTACCATGCAGACCCTGCATGCGCTAAACGGCTCAAGCCGTGGGTCGTGGCACAGGGTCGGTATCTTTATCCCCAGTGAACTTGCTACCTGGAGGATGGTCTGGTCCGGAGCGGCCTCGACTTCTCTACCGTCTATGGTGAGCTTTATCTTATTTGCGACTTCTTGTACAGTTGCTTGCTTAGTCATTGGTTGCCTATACAGTAATAATAAGAAATCCTAATTTATCATATATAATCCAAGCAGTCAAGTATCTAGAACACTATCCCTGCATAGCCCACGAAGTCCGTGGGCTGGCCTGTCGGCTCGACGTCGTAGCTGGTTGTGTACTGTAATAATTCCCCTTCCTTTATCCCAAGCGCCCTGGCGTATGCGACGGTTGCGGCCAGCGCACCTCCGCCGCAGGCGTTCATGTGCTTTGTGGCATCGGGTACGATTTCCTCGGCGGACATCTTGAGACAGAGGTCTATAATCCTCTTATCGTTCTCGTTTTTTACCCAATCCAGGGCCTCCTTCCCGGTGCCATGGCTCCTTAGGGCATATCTCTGGCCGTAATGGGTCAGGTCGCTGGTGCCTATGGCCATCACGGCCTTTCCCAAATTTCTTGCCAGGGCCGCCACCCGCTCCCCCAGGATAGTCGCCTCATCGACCGGAGGGACCATTATGGGTACTATACTAGCTTCAGGAAACAGGTATTTTATAAATGGCGCCTGCACCTCGAGGGAGTGTTCCATTAGGTGTCCTTCCACATTCTCTACGAGAAGGTCCCCAGAGGATTTTAGTATGTCACTTGCCAGGTCTGCATCTATCTCCAACTCACCAATTGGGGTCTCCCAGATTCCCTCCCTCATTATGGATGGTTTCTCTACCCCCATAACGTGAACAGAACCAAAGAGAAAAAAGACATCCGGCCTGGACAGTCTGCTTATGCTGCTAAAAACGGTGGAGGCGGTGTCACCAGAGTAAATCCAGCCGGCGTGAGGGACAATGCCTGCGACAACGTTCTCTTTTTGGATATTGGCCTGAATCTTGTCGCCATTTTCAAGGTGTCGCTCCACGGCAAGCTTGCATACACCGCCCACGTCAGGATAAAAGCCCTGGGCTATAGGTCTTCTGGTTAGCATTATCCCTCCTCGAGGAAGTTCGGTTAAAGCAGAAAGAAAAGTTTATCAACACGTATGGTTGTTGTCA
>JBHICS010000148.1:0-4292 GCA_046759685.1 Candidatus Brocadiales bacterium
ACCTGGATAAAGGCAGTATCTCCATCAAGCCTTATAATCTCACCTATAAGCCCGATAGTCCCAACCCGTACCATATCGTACATCTTTGCCCCGGACATGCCGCCGGCTATTACCGCAGGCCCTGATATCTTTATAATCTTACCTCTTATCATGTTATCTCCGCATCTCTCTCTCGGGGCAAGTCATGCCGAAGGCCGTGTCAGACCTGCCTTGGTCTCGCCATAGGCGGATGTGCCTACGACACCACACGGCCTTGCCATGCAAGGAAACTAACTTATCCTGATCTGATACGCAAGTATCCCCCGTATCATCTCCTGGACGTAAGTATCCACCTTCTTCTTGTCACTTTCCTTCCATTTCATCTCTAAGGGCATTGGCACGATAAGTGGTACGTTGCTTTTGTTTACCAGGCGCTTTGTTGGTTCGTCAAAGCCGTTCATATAGCCTTCGTTTATGATTATTATTCCGTAGTCTTTTGTTTCTAGAGTCTCCAGAAGGGTCCTCTTCGCTACCTCCGAAGACTCAGCGGTTTTTACGTCCACGCCTGAGAACTTAAACCCCTTAGAGAGGTCTGTGCCTACTATTGCAAGAATCTTAAACAAATATCAGTTTCCCCCATATTTCCTGTGCCCTAAGAGGGCTTCCCGAAGAGGGTCTTGGCCACATTCTCTATGGCCTTCTCTCTGATAATGGCAATTCTGTGCTGGAGTGTGTTGTGTATGGTACTGTGTTCGTTGAGGTCTACAACAGTAACGCCTCCAACGGTGTCTTGGTCACTTTCTATCCGATACTGATGTTCATGTTCCTGTATTAGTTCCTGGCATAAGTCCTTATCAGAGGGATGCAGCTTTATGACCGCGTTTCCGTCCACCTCCTTTAGGGTATCGAATAGCATCTTCTGGAACAACTTGTGGTAGAGTGTCTTCTTGTCTTTTAGTTTCATTATCTCTTCTTCCACGTCACTAAGGACACGTTCTACAAGCTTATGCTTTGCGATGAGAATAGAGTTTCTTACCCTTAGTTCTGCCTTTCTTAATTGCTTGGCTTGCTCTAGAAGAAGCTGTTGGGCAACAATTCTAAACTCTTGCTCCTGAAGGGCCTTTATCTCTTCCTCCGCTGCTCGCTGAATCTCCTGTATTTGTTTCTTGCAAGCCTCCTCCAGCGCTCTTTTTTCTCTTAGAGCTTCCGTTTCCATGGTCTTCAGTAGGTTTTCCTGTATAGGTTCCATAAAGAAACTCCTCTTCGTCCCCTGTCTATGCTGTCTTCCTGGAAGTTTTATCTATTTTTCTAAATGGTTCGTATGCTCTACCGCCTGGGACGAGGAACTTGGTAAAGAATTCCACATAATGTAGCCTAAGAGACTGGACGGTAGGAGTAAAGGTGTGGAGCACCATGTTAAAGGCATGGACGCCTATCACCACGATTACTCCAAGGACGGGATTCCCTAGCATCTCACCAAAGACGTCTGCCACGCTGGTAAATGCTACAGCGGCCATACCAATGGCCATAAGTCGCATATAAGAAAGGACATTAGTAATCAAAACCGTCAGCTCTATAGTGGCCATAGGACCGCCAATGACACCCCATGCAAAGAGAGAACCCGCCAAGGTTCCTCCTCCAATGTACAAAAACACTGGTGAGAGGAACTCCACTAATCTTCCAACTAATATTATCGTCCCGGCGAGGGCACCCAGTTTTGCTATACCCTCTAAGGCATGGCGCACATGCCGGATTATGAAAGAATTATAAATCCCAAGAAAAATACCCAAGACGACCTGCATAACGCCAAGGGTCAGAGAGAGCAGGAGATAGTTTATGATTATCTGGTCGCTCTTTATATTATTAAGATGGCCCCTGGCAAGCTGGGGCACCATGGGATGAAACCATGACCTGATGCCAAAAAACTCTCCGTAGACGAAACCAAAGCCCATGCATAGGACTCCAATGATGATGGTAATGAGACCCATATCCCCTAAGAGGCCTTTTCTCCTGAACGCTAGATATATTCCAATGCCCATTGCCGTCAGCACCAATCCATAGCCCACATCACCCACGATGAACGCAAAGAATAAAGGGAAAAATATGGACATATGGGGAGTGGGGTCGATTGTACCGTATTTAGGCAGGGCAAAGAAACTCACTATTTTTTCAAAGACACCGAAGGGCTTGGGGTTCCACAGCTTAACAGGGGCCATCCTTTCCTGCCCCCTGGGCACAGGTAATTTATTTACTACCACTTTACCCTGAAAATCACGTTTTAAAAGACGGGCAAGCGCCTTAAACTTCCTCCCGGGCACCCATCCGTGAATAGAAAAAGTGTACTTGCTGTGGATGAAACTAGATGTAGCTTCTAGTCTGGATAGCCTATCCTCATTAATCCCGTTCATGGTCCGCAAGAAGGATCCATATTTCTGGAAGAAGGCATCAATCTCTGAATCAATAGTCTTTCCTTCTTTAGGGAGTTGTAGCAGGCTATACTTTATTTTCAAAAGGGCTTCTTCCAAGGGCATTTCCGGTCCCACAACGGAAAGACTTAGCTCACTAATCCCCTCGCCAAAAAGGAGGTTCTTTATTTGGCCTTCATAACGTGGGTTAAACCCTATTAAGATAGCAGTTATTTCGCCCTTTTTTCTTACAGGGATTATCCCGTACCTCCCACCTGTAATTTTCTCTAACTCATCTCTTAGTAGTTTCGGTACTTCCTTCTGTCCCCTTTTGATAACTATTCCTAAGTAAATCCAAAACCTGCATGACCTTTCTGGGATGAGGGGTTGAAAATCTTCCAGTAGGGATTTGTGCTCCCTGAGGATAATTAGTTCCTCAGCAATTTTCTTTTTCCTTAGGATGAGGGTTTGCAGCTGGTGGGAGAGCTTTTTGGTTCGGGATAGTGATTCTGCCAGAGATAACCCGTCCACTTCTTTCTCCAGGGGGCCATTAAACTCGGGGGCACCTTCTAACTCTCGGGGGAAATGACCCATTATATCGGAGAGCAGCTTCCTGAATTCTACCCGTAATCGTCGTTCCTCTTGCTCTCGGTGGTCCAGCTCAAACCTTTTCAGAGAGGATACCTTGTCAAAGGATGGTGCATCGTCAATATGGAGCCGGCCCCATGACTGGAGGCACTCTACGGCCTCTTGGTAATGCTCCTTAAAGCCTATTATTTCTACCCGGGTCATGCTGGTAATCATGATATAGTCCAGCTACTTTGCTTCGCCTTACGCATTTCCAAAGCTCCTCTGGAATAACTTGCCCATTATACCCTGCCACCGGCGGGCGTCAATGGAGACTTGGGGTTGGATGGCGAGGGGTTACAGAGGGTCTTTTTGTCTGCAAAACGGGCAAGGCTGATATATTGATACGCACACCACCTTAGGGTAGCATCCCCTACCCACCCACTGTCAAGTAAACACACTAAAACACCCTTAAACAAACAGGAATTGTGGATAGGGACACTCGCCACAAAACCTAATAGAATCAAACATTTAGAACCAAACTGTAAAATTGCTACCACAATACTGCATAATTTTGAATCAACCAAGGATGACCCCGCCAGCCACACCCTCCGCACCGCCGATATACTCAGGGATAGGGGGATCCCTGAAGATATGGTAGAGGCCATCAAGGCCCATCCGCCTGAGGCGGACCGAGGCCCTTGGCATTGAACGCACCACCGAGATGGGGTTTGCGCTTTCTGCAGCAGAGAGCATTACCGGGCTTATAGTAGCTACGGCGCTGGTGCTCCCTGACAAAGAACTCTCCAGCGTAAAGCCATCCAGCATTATCAAGAGGATGAAGGAAAAGGCGTTTGCACGCAACGTAGATAGGCAGGCCATCCGTGAGTGCGAAAAGTTCGGTATGGACCTGGAAGAATTTGTTGAATTGAGCCTTAGGGCAATGCAGGAAATAAGCAGCAAGCTAGGATTGTAGGAAACAAATCGTAGCAAGGGAAATCTTACTACTACGTTTCGTGTAGAGATGAGGATTTAAATAAACACGAAAGTCTAAGTCCCGCACCGCCTACCCATACAAGAAATTACGCAGAAGCCCGGTTTCTAGCCGCCGGGACCGATGGTTGTTACGAGTGGTGCGGATTTATTCGGCCCATATACCCCTCTTATCCTTCTTCGCCCTTCTCTGTAATTGCTGGAAATATTTCTTGTACCGCACGTTCGGTTTCACTGTTTTCACCCTTGCCAAGCCACGCTCGACCAGTACGGCGTTGACAAAGATGTCTTCTACATAGACATAGGCCAAAAGGCGATTGTATCTATCATATTTAATACGATAGATAC
>JBHICS010000149.1:0-4288 GCA_046759685.1 Candidatus Brocadiales bacterium
ATCCGTTATAATATTTTCCTTGACATAAGCAAGGTATGCGAGTAACATTCCCTGTCTAACTTTGTGGGAGCTTATGGAAGCTAGCTATAAATATCCAAAGTCGAGAAAGGAGGGTGTTTAAGATGAGGAGTTTGTTAAGGGCGGCAGGTGCCTTGGTCTTGGGGGGCCTTGTATGCTTTTCAGTTGCATCATACTCCTTCAGTGACCAGGCAGTTGCAGGTATAAAGTGTAAGCTGGTAAACAAGGATACAGGCAAGGGTGCCCCTGCCGAGTTTAGCGCCAGGGTGAAGAACACCATCGACCCTGTCTACGCCTGCATTGATACTACTGGCTCTGGCTGCACGATAAACGTACCAGATTCAGGTAAGACGTATGAGGTAAGGTGCTTCCCCTGGAACAAGGAGCATGGTCTTGTGGACAGCACATTGCCCGTATACTTCAGTGGCCATCATGCCCCGGTAGTGACGAAGCGGATGGTCGTAGCTACTGGAAGCGGAAGCGCCAACTTCGAGTGTAAGGCCTGGAAGGAGCACCACAGCCTCTACGAGGACGCAAAGTAGCAGGTTGTTTGGTCTTTCCTGATAGCAGGCAATATTCTTAGGCAGAATATAAGAGGCGCGGAGGGTTTTCAAAACCTTCCGCGCCTCTTTTGTTTAGGGGCTTTAGGGTGTGTGCCTTATCTGGGTTTTCAAGGTATCCTAGGGGGTATACAGGCAAGGGCCTTGATACAACCAAATGAAAAATGGTCGGGGCGACTGGATTCGAACCAGCGACCTCTACCACCCCAAGGTAGCGCGCTAAGCCAGGCTGCGCCACGCCCCGACTGGGAAACATTCTGTGTAATAATCCCGTTTATGACTTGGTAGGATTTCTGTGACTAGTCAAACAAAACCCTGCTCAATTTAGACAGAAATGGTACTAAATGTCAACGGAAAAGCACCTTATATTGTTTTGACTTCCAAGAATCCTTTGCATATAATATTTATGAAAAGTGGAAATTCGGCGATAAGGCCCTATATTACTCTTCTAAAGCACGAGTAGTAACTTGGTTAAGGTAAGTCTGCAGAAGTAAGTATGGATAAGAAGCCACAAAAGAAACCAAAATCTAATAGAACCACGTTCTCCATAGGATATCTGCTACTCTTCCTGGTGGTGATGTATGCCCTGCAGGTGATGGTGACACCTAAGGCGGAAGAGATTACTTATACACAGTTTAAGGAATACCTTAGAAGCGGTGAGATAGTTGACTGCTCTGTAGGGCAAACCTACATAAGGGGCCACTACCGAAGGCCTGCCCAGGAGGGCGAGGGTTGGGAGGAGGTGGCTTTTGTTACCGTATCTGTTCAGGACGCAAAGCTTGTTAGTGAGCTAGAGGAGCTCAACATCACCTTCAAGGGAGAGGCGGAGAACAACCTCTTTCGGAATTTCCTGATGTGGTGGCTATTTCCCCTGGCCATGATGGGCGCAATATGGTTCTTCCTATTAAGGCGCATGGGGGGCATGGGTTCACCCTTCATGTCGTTTGGCAAGGCAAAAACAAAGCTCTATACAGAAAGTGAGTCGGAAAAGACAACCTTTGAGGACGTAGCTGGTTGCGATGAGGCAAAAGAGGAACTCAAAGAGATAATTGCCTTCCTATCCTACCCCGAGCGATTCCAGAAGTTAGGGGGCAAGATACCCAAAGGCGTGCTGTTGATAGGACCACCTGGTACAGGAAAGACCCTGCTGGCCAGGGCGGTGGCGGGCGAGGCAGGTGTGCCCTTCTTCTCCATAAGTGGCTCTGATTTTGTGGAGATGTTCGTGGGTATGGGCGCTGCCAGGGTACGAGATATGTTTGAACAGGCGAAGGAAAAGGCCCCGTGTATAGTCTTCATTGATGAGATAGATAGCGTGGGCAGGCAGAGGGGAACAGGCTTGGGCGGTGGACACGACGAAAGAGAACAAACCCTTAACCAGCTCTTGGCAGAGATGGACGGATTCTCGTCCCAGAAGGGTGTCATTATCATGGCTGCTACAAACCGTCCAGATGTCTTAGATATGGCCTTGCTGAGGCCCGGAAGGTTTGATCGACAGATAACCGTTGACAGGCCTGACCTCCTTGGAAGGGAGGCTATTATAAGAGTCCACACAAAGGAGGTGAAGCTGGGTCCAGAGGTGGACTTAAGGATTGTTGCCAAGCGCACCCCTGGGTTTTCAGGCGCGGACCTGGCCAATGTGGTAAACGAGGCGGCATTACTGGCAGCCAGGCGTAATAAGGAGTATGTAGATACGGAAGAGATGGAAGAAGCTATCGACAGGGTGATAGCCGGCCCTGAACGAAAAAGCAGGGTGATGAGTGCGGAGGAGAAGAAAACGGTGGCCTACCATGAGTCTGGCCATACCCTGGTAGCTGCCCTGCTCCCAAACACTGACCCTGTGCATAAAGTGTCCATAATACCCAGGGGCTCTGCGGCACTAGGCTATACACTCCAGCTACCCACGGAGGATAAGTACCTGACCACTGAATCTGAGATCTTGGACACGCTGTGCGTGTTCTTGGGTGGAAGGGCGGCAGAGGCATTGGTGTTTGGAGAGGTCTCTACGGGTGCACACAACGACCTTGAAAAAGTAACACGCCTGGCTAGGGACTATATTTGTAGATTTGGCATGAGCAAAAAACTCGGACCGCAGACCTTTGGCAGGCAGTCGGGCAATGTCTTCTTAGGCCATGATTTGGTACAGGAAAAGGAGTACAGTGAGAATACGGCCATTCTTATTGATGAAGAGGTTTCTAAGATAGTAAAGGAAAGCTACGAAAAGGCCCATCGCATACTATCCGAAAATAAGGATAAACTCGAGCTCCTTGCCCATAAGCTGGAAGAGGATGAAATACTGGAAGGTGAGACGGTAGTAGAGCTGCTGGGCATTGAGGATAAAGAAAAAGAGAAGCAAGAAAGGTACGAAAAGAAAAAGGCCGTCCAAGGTGTTACCACCTTCTCTAGGCCTGATGCCCAAGGCGGTGGACCAAAGAGCTAAATCAGGCTGTAAGACAACGGAACTGTTTGAGAATGAAAAAAGCAGGCTTATAAAGCCTGCTTTTTTATTGCCCACTGTATGCAGATTTCTGTGCTGGACAAGAAAGACCACCCAGGACGTCATAAAGGTGTCTAAAGCCTTTTCTTCACAGCGGCCTATAACGGCGTTTGAACTTACGAGTTATATTCAGGCCTTCTCTATTGACATCCTGTTATGTATATGATAAAAGCCGTTTGCCGCGACACCTTAAACCAAGTATCTTAAGCTAGGATAGCTATAAGCTTACAAGGATATTATTTTGTAGAAGGGTGGGCTACTATGTTTAAAAGGCTTTCTGTTGTAGTTGCACCGGCCGTATTTTTTACTGCCATTTCCCTTGGTTTGAGTCTGGGCTTGGAGACTACAAGGCCCAGCAACACGTTTGCCGAAGAGGCCAAGTGTGTATGTAAGAGGGGTTGCGACTGTGACCACTGTAGAGGCAAGGCAGAGGTGTGTACCAACTGCAACAGGTGTCCCGACTGCTTAATTGAGAGGCGGGAGGAACAGAGGAGAAGGGGCGGGTATTAATTCCGGTAAGAGGTCTTGCCGGATAGCAACTCATTGTATGCACCTCAGTGGCTTTGTGTGCATTATCTCCAGGTCTTCGATTTATTCCTGTCGAGCCTGGGACACACGGCATGACCATGACATAGTAGGCAAAAACCAGGTGCAAGAAGGGTTGTAACCGCTGAATGGCAAGCTGTGGGATGCCCGTATAGTAATAAAAAAGACACATAGATAAGTGACACTCTTTTAATAACATGGGAGACCGGAGGTGTAAGAGCTCCTCCGGTCTCCTTTTGTTTTGACTCAAAGATTCATCGTTATGGAAAAGTATGTCTCTTTAATTATCTTCATTGCTTCCTATGCGGGGTTTATCCTGCTTCCCAGGCATCGGGTCCACTGTGCCTGTGCGGGTGCCTTGCTGCTAGTGTTCTTGAGGGTGGTGAGCCCATGGGAGGCCCTAACGGCCATAAACTGGAACGTTATGGGTATCTTTGTGGGCACGCTGGTTGTGGCGGAGCTCTTTATGCTCTCCAAGATGCCCGCATATCTGGCCGAGCTCTTGGTGAACAGGGCTGGTAATGTATGCATGGCGATGCTTCTTGTATGCGGCCTCACAAGTCTTTTGTCGGCCTTTGTAGAGAATGTTGCAACCGTTCTAATAGTGGCACCCATCGCGCTGGCAATGGCCGATAGGTTGGCAGTTTGCCCCAGTTTATTTATTATCTCT
>JBHICS010000150.1:0-4283 GCA_046759685.1 Candidatus Brocadiales bacterium
TTCGGGGAACGGGACGCTGAACCCGGAAGGAAGGGGAGAACGTATTGAAAACCCCTTGGAGATGTATCTTTCTGATGTATTCACAATCCCGGCAAACCTGGCGGGGATACCAGGGATCTCTATACCGTGTGGTTTTACGCGGGATAATCTTCCTATAGGGATGCAACTGATGGGGAAACACTTTGATGAGATAACACTCCTGAAAGTAGCCTACGCCTTTGAGAGAGAAACCGATTATCACTTAAGGAGGCCAGAGACTACCGGTGAGGATACTGATAATATCTGACGTACATTCAAACATTCAGGCGCTATCTGCCGTCTGGGAGAAAGAAAAAGAGGTAGACAAGGTATTCTGTCTGGGTGACTTGGTAAATTACGGACCTAATCCTAGGGAATGCATAGAATTTGTACGATCTATCTCTAACAAGATTTTAAAGGGCAATCACGACAACGCGGTGGGAGGCGGGCCTGGCGACTGTGGCTGCCCACCACAGTATAGGATAGTGTCCGAGCCGGCAAAGAGATATACACAGGGTGTCTTAAACGAGGGAGATAAGGAGTTCTTGCGAACTCTGCCGCTTGTGGAAGAGATAGAGCTGGACGGTTCCAAATTTCTGCTGTCTCACGGGTCCCCGAAGGGGGACAACTGCAAATTTCTACCACCCGGCACACCAGATGAGGTTATGGCCAAGGAGTTAGAAGGAGTAGAGGCTGATTTTGTATTTATAGGCCACACCCATCTTTCGATGTTGCGCAGGGTGAATGGGGTTGTTGTCGTTAATCCGGGCAGCTTGGGCTTTCCTAGTGGTGATAACCCCATGTCCTCATACGCCATTTGGGAGGATGGTGAAGTGGAGATAAAGAGGGTGAAGTATGATGTTGGTGGGGCTGTTAATGCACTAAAGGCGACTGGTATGTCACCCGAAACAATAGACGCACTTTCGAGGAAATTGACGAGCGGACGGTTTTAGTTTGTGAGGTATTACGGAATATAGATGTTTTTGGTTTTAAAGGGTTTTTGATGTAGCGTGGCAGCTTGCTGCCACGTTTCTGTGGAATAAAAAAAATGTAGCGTAGGAGCTACTCCTGCAGTCATAAGATGTGTTATAATAAATTGTTATGAAATACGAGGTGGTTATTGGCCTAGAAACGCATGCAGAACTTGCGACCGCGTCTAAACTCTGGTGCGGGTGCTCTACTGTCTTTGGTGCACCTCCCAACACCCAGGTCTGTCCAGTGTGTCTGGGTATGCCGGGTGTGCTCCCTGTACTTAACAAAAAGGCCCTGGAGTATAGCCTGAGGGCGGCCCTGGCACTTAACTGTAGGATAAACCTCTTCAGCATGTTTGACAGGAAGAACTATTACTACCCTGACCTGCCGAAGAACTATCAGATTTCACAGAATTATCTCAATCTTGGGATAGACGGGCATATCGATATCAGATCAAACGGCGGAAGAAAGAAGATAAGCATCCACAACGTGCATCTGGAAGAGGAGGCCGGCAAGCTCATACATCCAGAAGACCCTTCGGCCGATTACAGCCTTGTAGATTTCAACCGTGCCGGTGTCCCGCTTCTTGAGATAGTCACCAATCCAGACATGCGGAGTCTGGAAGAGGTGGAGCAGTTTATGTTGGCACTGAGAAACATCCTGCTATACAACGAGGTGTCCGACTGTAAGATGCAAGAGGGCTCTCTCAGATTTGAGGCCTCGATATCGCTGAGACCAACAGGTCAGGAGAAATTGGGCAGCAGGGTGGAGATGAAGAATCTCAACTCTATGAAGGCAGTGCTGAAGGCCCTTGAATATGAAATGGGCCGGCAAACGGATATTTTAGACTCGGAGAACGAGGTGGAAATGGAGACTCGTCTATGGGACGAGGTATGGGGTAAGACCGAGAGGATGCGCACCAAGGAAGAGGCCCATGACTACAGATATTTCCCTGAGCCTGACCTTGTGCCGATGGCAATCGAAGAGCGTTGGCTCGACGAACTCAGATCTTCGCTGCCAGAGCTTCCACTTTCTAGGAGGAATCGGTTTGTAGAGGAATATTCCCTTTCAGACTATGATGCAGGTGTCCTTACAGAAGACAAGGCCGTGGCAGATTATTTCGAACGTTGTGTGAGCCTATATGCTTCTCCCAAGTCCCTGTGTAATTGGATAACTAATGATGTGCTCAGGGAGCTGAAGGAGAGAAGGGTTGAGATAAAGGATTTTAAGGTGGGTCCTGAGATGTTAGTGGGGCTGGTAAAGATGATAGAGGAAGGTGCCATTAGCATGCCCTCCGGCAGGGGGGCATTTGCGGAAATGGCTAACACGGGTAAGGATGCTGCTGTGATAGTGAAGGAAAAGGGGCTCCTTCAGATAAGTGATAAAGAAGAACTAGAGCAACTTGTCCTTAAGGTCTTAGACAAAAACCCAGCAGCCGTTAGTGATTATCAAAAAGGGAAGAAAGCTGCACTGGGTTTTCTCGTCGGCCAGATAATACGCGAGTCCAAAGGCAAGGCCAACCCTAAAGTTGTCAACGAGCTACTTAGACAAAAGATAAAGATTGAGTGAGCCCCCAGGCGCATCCTTGTAATCTATTTTGTGGATGCTTAAAGGTCTACCTGGACAAAAAATCAGGGAACCAGAAATTATACGTCATGCGGACCGACAGTCTTTCTTTTATTGGCCTTTGCCCTTTCAATAGCGCTATCTAGAAGGCACTCAACCTTACAGCTCAATGCGGAGATAAGTTCTCCAGATGTCATGCATCCGTTGTTCTTTATATATTCTTTTACCTTACTCCCTACTACAAGGGTTTCCCCCGAGCTACTTTTCTTCATGCCCATTTTTGTCTCCTTTGGGAAGGACCAGTTGAGTTTATAGAAGACAGCACTATGATTTACCAGCGGGGCCCTCTACTTAAGTACTGGCGAACGGCTGCCGATAATAACACAAGGCGCTTAAATGTCAATAGGTTTGATAGAAAAACTTTATGAAAGAAGATTACAGAAAAGAAGTTATTTCCAGGGCTAAGAGACTGGTAGTAAAGATAGGCACTGGTGTAATAACCACGCGAGATGGGCTTCTGGATGCGGACCAGGTGGCGAGTATCTCCAGGCAGATAGTGGGTTTAAGGAGACGGGGCTACGAGGTAGTGGTTGTAAGCTCTGGTGCTGTGGGTGCCGGGATGGGCGAGTTGGGCATAAGCAAGAGGCCAACTACCTTCCCAGAAATACAGGCCGTGGCGGCCGTCGGGCAGAGCAAGTTGATTGGGGCCTACGACGATTGCTTTAAGGTAGAGGGCTATCACGCTGCCCAGGTACTGCTTACCAGGGAGGACTTAGAGGAGCGTCACCGTTATCTGAATACCTGTAACACCATCAGCGCACTGTTTGGCCTTAAGGTTATACCGGTAATCAACGAAAACGACAGCGTCTCGGTGGAAGAAATTAGCTTTAGCGATAACGATGTCCTGTCTGCCATGGTGACCAATCTCTTGAGGGCAGAATTGTTGGTGATGCTCTCCTCCGTGGACGGCCTCTACGGAAGGCCGGAAGAAAACACAGGGCTTGTGTCGGTGGTGAAAGAGATTACCCCTGATATAGAGAGGCTTGCGTCCAGGTCAAAGACGCACCTTGGCATGGGTGGCATGGAGAGCAAGCTCAAGGCCGCGCGCATGGCAACCAATTCGGGAGAGGCTGTTGTTGTAGCAAACGGCAGGGAGCCGAATATCTTGCTGAGGATAATGGACGGTGAGACATTAGGCACACTCTTTCTCCCTGCCCTCAAGAAACTTACAAGCCGCAAACGCTGGATAGGTTTCACGCTGAGACCCAAGGGTAAGATATATGTGGACGACGGTGCCTTTGACGCCCTAGCGAAGAGGGGCAAAAGCCTACTGGCATCGGGGATAGCCGATGTGGATGGAAGTTTTGAGAGGGGGGACGTAGTTTCTATCTCCACTCTAAGCAATAAGGCCGAATTCGCCAGGGGCCTTACCAATTATTCCTCCACAGAGCTCATGAAGATAAAGGGGCATCCTAGCGCCTCAATAAAGAAGATTCTAGGCAACAAGCCTTACGATGAAGTGGTGCACAGGGATAATATGGTACTTGTCTAGTTCAATTATTTCGTTGCGGCGTGGATAATGACCTCGATTGAGGGCTGAGAAAAGTTGAGCGAACAAACAAAAAAAGTAAACTGGTGGATAGCAGGGCCAGGTATTTTTGTAGCTATCTGTGCCGGAATATCACTTGCCATAGGTATTGTAAATACTTTGGGTATAAGAAGTGAGA
>JBHICS010000151.1:0-4270 GCA_046759685.1 Candidatus Brocadiales bacterium
CCCCCTATGCCTGCTTATGATAGATATGGATAATTTTAAATTAATAAATGACACTCACGGCCATCCATTCGGCGACTTCGTCCTGAAAGAATTGGCAAACGTCATTAACAAATCTATAAGGGACACCGACATCTCAAGCAGGTATGGTGGTGAAGAGTTTGCGATTATCCTTCCAAACACTGGGTTGGACGGCGCCTATGCGGCAGCAGAGAAGCTCAGGCAAATTGCAGCGGCTCACGTCTTTAAAGACGGTGATCTGATTACAAGGCTTACCCTGACCATAGGTATATCCTCCCTGGCTGAGGAAGACATAAAAACCAAGGCAGACATGATAAAACATGCTGATGAGGCCATGTACGAGGGAAAAATCAGGGGAAAGAACATGGTCATCTCCTGGGGTGAATTTATCCTCTGGGAAAGGCTAGTATCAAAAGAAGAAAAGGAGCCTACCGAACGCTATAAGAAGAGGTTTATGTCAACCGCAAGGAGCGTGAAGAGGTCTTACATGGAGACCGCCATGGCCTTGATAAAGACCCTGGAGGCAAAAGATGGATACACTGCCACACACTCTTACCTAGTGGCCACCTACGCAGTTAGGCTCGCAGAAGAACTGGGACTCTCCCAAGAAAACGTAGAGATGATAAAAAATTCCGCCATACTCCATGACATAGGAAAAATTGCCATACCGGATGCCATTCTAACAAAAACCGGTAACCTCACAGAGGAAGAATACAATATCGTAAAGACACACCCTGAACAAAGCGTAAAGATACTGGAGGGGATCGGGTTCCTGCAAAAGGAACTGCCGATAATCCTCCATCACCAGGAGCAGTTTAACGGGAAGGGCTACCCCAAAGGCCTGAAAGGGACGGCGATCCCACTGGGTGCAAGGATTATCGCCATTTGCGACGCGTTTGAGGCAACGACCTCCAAAAGACCCTACCGTAAGAGCCTAACCTATAAAGCCGCCCTAGATAATATACGCAAGGGGGCTGGAGAGCGGTTTGATCCACATCTGGTGAAACCGTTTATCAGTGCCATAGAGAAATTCATGGCCACCACGAGGCGCATCTATATCCCACAGTTAAATAAGATAGTGGATATAACGTAAACAAACGTCCGAAAACTGTAGGCACATCTGACCGCCCGAGCGTCAGTCCTTATCAAAGAGACACTCAACAGCCTTTGCAACCATCTCCGCATGTTCCTCGGCCGTCTTTGCCCTCCCAAAACGTTCTATGACACTGTCCCACTCTGGAGTGCCGTAATGCTGGTGGCACCCTACACAAAGACCGTTACGCTCCACAAGGTCCCTCTCCTCTGAGTTCAATGGCCGCACCCCTGGGTAGGACATGGTTTGGACCTGTTTCCCCTCCCTGGTAATAACAGCGCTGAAATCATAAGAGAAGCTTATCCTGGGAATCTGCACCTCTGACCTCACTGCACCTGGGATGTCACCCTTGTATTCCTTTCCCGGATTGGCAAACCTCCCGTTATCTATACCATAACCTACGGTCTTGGGATCCACATGGCACGTCTCACATCCCCTGGCCTCCCTCTGGATGGTGTGTGGCTGGGCAGGGTTGTGTGCAACCCCAGCAATGCCTAACGAGGACTGGAAAGGCTGGTTAAGGATAACAGGCCGACCGCCTTTATCTATAAAGGTCGCCACGACATTACAGCCAGGCATTATGGTGCCAATCCTGTTTTCCTTATTGAGCCCCAATGCCGGATACTCCCACCGCAGGTAGCTTCTCGTCTCAGCAATCCTGCCGGGTGTCATCACCAGGCGCGTCCTGCCCGCCTCATCATAATTCCAAGTAGAGGCAAGCCAATCTATCTGGGTGCTATCTGCGCCCGTAGTCTTTCCGGCAAAATCCTCCTTGAGATGGCAGCCGTAGCACTGCGGTGCCCACACGGCATGACAGCTGTAACATTCCAACTTGTCTATGTGGGGAACCTTGACCATGGCAACCTCAGCATCACGTTTTTTCCATTTGTTTCCTTCATTTAACGTCTTAAGAAGCGGGACCTCATGGGTCTTATCATTAGTATCCCTAAGAAACACCTTGCCCTCATTTTTAATCACATTCCCAAAAGGATTGCCCCTGGCTGTCAATATATATGCAGTCCTATCCTTTTCGAACACACCCCTTGGCATCTCGGAAATAGACCCCAGACTATCAGCATAACCCAAGGGCAGCTCCCACGGGTACTGGAAAGGCGTGCCGTGGCAATCGCTGCATTCGATCTCTACCTCATGGTCAGTGGTGGGGTATATATTTCCGTCTCCATGCATCTCAATGGATGTGTGGCAGTCTGAACACTCAATCCCCCTCTCAAAATGTAGGTCTGCACCTATATGGATGTACCTTTTATTGTGAAGTTTCTTCTGGGGTCGGCCGCCACTATCCCACGGCCCAAGATAGGGATACTCCATAATACCCACATAGCTAGTGCCCACCCTCTTACCCCTGGTATGACACCTGGTGCACTGGACAGAGGGTATCCTGGTGGTAATCTCGTGTCTTAACGGGTGTGAAATCTCGTCCCCAAAGATGGATGTATCCGCTCCTTCATAAAAGGCGTCGTTGCTGTAGAGGACATGGCATGAGGAACACCCACTCGCCCTACGGTCACCCCTGTATTTCGCACCATCTGTCCATAGATGACACCTTGCACATTCCTTCCGGTAATAATCCACCATCATTGCCTTTGGCTCGCCCCACTCGCTAACCGCCTCCTCATAAGTTGGCAGGACATCAACAGACTCCATGCAGTCAATGGCCCCACTTTCGAATGCCCTAATGATGTAGTCCTTATAGGCCTCTGTGCCGCTCAGGGGTGCGGGGGCATAATGGGCCTCCAGAGGCACGTTGGAGTACCTTCGCACCCCAATAGGCAGTAGGCCGTTAGCGGAAAGTGTGCTGGCTATAATGCCCATGGTGGTGCTCATAAGGTTTCTCTCAGCGCGGTACACATGGTTAGACTGCCCATGTGGGTCACTGGAACGACTGTTGACCTTCATGAGACTCCCATTCTCGCTATGACACTTTGCACAGCCCCTACCCTTGGACAATGCCCACATATTGCCCGGGTTGGGATAAAGTCCTTTATGCGCCCCTTCCAGCGTGTTCGCCGTGGCGTCACCCTCGTGACAGATTACACAGCCCCTCCCTTCGCCCCCTATCGCCCTTATAAAGGCCATCTTGGGGTTTATAACCTCGACACCTTTGTGGCAGGCCAAGCAGCCCTTCTTTTCCACCTCAGAGGCAGGCACCACGCTGCGCGCCTTAATCCAATCTAACCTCACCTTCATGACGGCTTGCACATCGATTACCGTCCCACACTTGCATTGCACAGGTGATATGTCTTCAACCTCTCTTACATACACAGACCTCTTACAGGTTGGACACTGTAAATAAATAGGCCGGGCTACTTCCTTCGCTTCACCTACAGGTGGTATTTCCCTCTCGTATCTCTTCATGTATTCTAGTGATATGAACATGGCGATAATAATAAGTATTAATACCATCCTCGGGTTCATGGTACCTCCCTCTTATGTGCTACAGCCAGACCAGCATGAAAGGAGCAAAAGCCACAGAGCATGACAACCCTTGGGTCTCCCACTAAGAGAGCTCTGCAAAAGTCACCTAACTATTGATACGCAATTCTACACAAAACGAAGAACCTCTAAAATACTAGATTCTTCGGTCATTTCATTTCACGCCAAAGGCTCCCTCGCTCCGCCTCAGGCGGACCGGGCTAGCCATCAGAATGACAGTTGTGTAGAGTCTTCAGAGGTCTCACCGATGCTGCAAAGATAAACCCTCTAATAGATTCCCTCGATGCCAAGGGTTTCTAATAGCTCTACCACCTTTGTCTCTTCACGGGTGGGTGGTGCGCAGTATCCCAGTGGTATGCAAACATAGGCTACGGCCTTACCATCGGTACTGGCCGGATAGGGTAGTTTGGCCTCCTCTGTGGGGTCATGAACGGTAACAATCTTTCCCGGCCGATATGTCCCCAGGGCGGCCCTCAAGAGCCGAAGTGTATCGGGGGCGTCTTTCTTCCCGATGATGACCGCATGAGGAGGGGTGTTTACGTTATAGGCAAGGGCCAGTGCATAGGCGGAGGCAAAGTGGCCGGATTCCTCAGCGGAGCCGGCATACGCCTTAAGTGTGCGCTCTGCACCCTCGCGGTATTCATCCTTATATGTTATATAGTACAGCCTGTCCAATACCATAGCAGCCACGGCGTTTGCCGCAGG
>JBHICS010000152.1:0-4257 GCA_046759685.1 Candidatus Brocadiales bacterium
TATATTCTTATAGCTATATAATTTAGTGATCTAAAGGGGGTATGCTCCCAGACGCAATTCGGAAAGAAAAGACCATGGACGTGACAAAAAAGTTAAAGGAGCTGATAGACAGGTCTAGAAGGCCTTTAATAACGGCCCACATCCGCTTGGATGGCGATGCCCTGGGCTCTGAACTGGCATTCTATCATGCCCTAAAGGCGATGGGCAAGGAACCCGCCATCGTAAACGACTCGAGCATGCCCAGGGTCTATAAATTCATGGTCAAGGATGCAGATGTGAGGTGCTGGAATGCCGATACCATGGCTTCGCTGTCCGCTGGTGGAGAATCGTACGGTTTTGACCTAGCTATTGTGGTAGATACACCGGCGGCAGAAAGAGTGGGGGGGCTACATAAGGTCATCTCCACGGATATCCCAGTCGTAAATATAGACCATCACGTGTGTAACTACAACTTCGGCGACATAAACATGGTGGAGACAGAGAAATGCTCCACCGGAGAGATTGTTTTTGATTTCTTCTGTCGCACGGGTATAGAGATAACACCAAAGATAGCCGAGGCACTTTATGTGGCCATCGTAACCGACACGGGCCGCTTCATGCATCGCAACACTACCTCAGACACCCTCCGTGCAGCTGCCTATCTGATAGACCATGGTGCGGACCCAACGGATATAGGCCAGCACCTCTATAAGACAAACACTTACGGACAATTACAACTCCTCTCCATGGCGATAGATACACTCAGCTTCCACTTCAACAAGAGGATTGCATGCATTTGGCTCACCAAGGAGATGATGCGTAAGGCCCATACACCGCCCATAGACACCCAGGATTTTGCTGATGTACCCGCCTCCCTAGAAGGGGTAGAGGTCGGCGTGCTGCTTAGGGAATTTGGCGAAAAAAACATGGTCAAGGTCAGCCTCCGGTCTCGTAACGGCATCGACGTAAATAAGGTTGCCAATGATTTTGGAGGTGGAGGGCACCAGAGGGCGGCCGGCTTTGAACAGGAAGGCGCCATCCAGGAAATCCAAGACCGCATAGTCACGGCCATTGTAAAGATGTTCGAGTCCTCAAAGGAAAAGATATTGGCCTAAAGGGTCTTTGGTTGCCCTCATGCAGGCGGGCTTTCATGGCTAAAAAAACCTGTGGCTGATAAAAGGAACGCCTTTCTTATACTCCTCGTATTCCTCTCTATACTCCTCTGAAAGCCTCTTCTCTTCAAGGAAGGCTATTGTCAAAAGCAGGGCTACCCATATTGGTGTGACGAGTAAGGCCCAGAAGGCCTTAAACAAAATAGCCCAGCCAATTGGCCACATGGTCTCTCCCAGGTATATTGGATGTCTCATACGCCTGTATATCCCTTCCCTTATGAGCTTCCCTTCACGCCTTGGTGCGGAGGCGGGGAGACCTATCTGCCATACTGCCAGGACTATTATAAGGATGCCCACCAGGAATAGGGGAAGACCCACTATCCACGCTGCGGCATCGGGCAGTTCATTTATGCGTGGCTGAGGACAGAGCGGCAGGAAGAATCTGGACATAGTGGTGCATGTTATTACCACAGAAAACGCAACCACATTAAAGGGGAACATTAGATTACTCAATCTGCCCGAGAGATAGCCCGCTATGGCGCACACAAAACCTAACACACCAGTAAGGGTGAGGTGCAGGAAGGGGAATTCAGTCATTTTATCTTTGTAAGCAGTCTAAGTTCTAAAACGGCTTGTCTTGGTAGTGTCGAAAAAGAGGCCGTTACCGCCCAGCGGGATTTATTCAAGACTCCTTCATGCCCTTGTAAAGCATTGTCCCGAACATCTTATGGAACCCTGTCCAGCTGCTATCGGGGTCTTTGTCTTCAGACACAATCCTGGAAAAGCCCTGTAGCTTGGCGTCCAAATTATCGAGGTAATGTACTGCCAGGGCCTCTGCCGTCATGGGTGTCCTGGGGGAGTTTGTGTCGACCTCGCCGTGATGGCTTAGTATGATGTGCCTGACCAAATCAAGCAGCTCGGCCGGAAAGTCCTTTATCTTGGCGGCCTTCTCCTCGACCATTAACACTCCAGTTACGATATGCCCCACAAGACGTCCCTGGTCCGTGTATTGAAAGCCGCCCTGGTAGGAGAGTTCTCGGAGCTTGCCTATATCGTGGAGTATCATACCCGTAATAAGCAGGTCTTTGTTTAGGATGGGATGGTAATGGTCGGCGACCTTCATGGCAAGTTTGGTTACGGACACAATATGGTCCAGCAAACCACCAAGATAGGCATGATGATAGCTGACCGAGGCAGGACACAGGGTGAGCCTGTGAGATATATCCTCGTCCGCAAGAAAGAGTTTTAGGAGTTTGGAGAGGTGCGGGTCTTTAACCGAGTCTACAATCCCTTCAAGCTCCTTCTTTAACTCCCCAATGTCTCTCTCCGCGGACGGGAGCAGCTCCTCCAGACTGGGTGGTATAAGCTCTCTGGAAAAGGCCTTTATCTCCAACTGCGGTTTCTTCTTGTATTCCTTTACCAGGCCCTGAACCCTCAGGAAACCATCCGTCCCGAAGGACTTTATCTGGGCCGCATCAACATCCCACATCACGGCGACAATGGTACCGGTCTTGTCTCCCAGCTGTGCCTGTATATATAGCTTGCCGTTGCCGTAGGACCGTACCTCCCTTGACCTAAGCAGGAAGACCTCGTCTAGCGTGGTGCCGGCCTTTAGTTGATTGATAAACGTTCTGCCCACAATATGTCTGGCTCTTAAGCAGTTGGATTTATGTTACTTTTTCACCTTTTTCTGCATCCGGGCAAGATACTCCTCGGCAGTTAGGAGGGAATCAATACGCAGTGGGGCTGAGAGCTTGACCTTTATAAGCCATCCCCGCTTATAAGGGTCTTTCAACAGGATGTCCAGGTTCCTGAAGATCGCATCGTTAACCTCTGCCACTAAACCCTCAACCGGAGATGTTATCTCGTGTAGTGCGTCAACCGTCTCCACATCCCCTAGGGGTATACCTACCAGCAGCTCGTCGTCCTTATTGGGCAGTTCCAGAGTCAGCACCTTGCCTAAGCCTTCTAGGGCGAATTCCGTCAGACCGATATAGGCGGTACGGCCCCTAATCCTGACCCACTCGTGACTTAAGGTGTATTTTAATTCCTTTGGTAGCATGGTTTAAATGGACCTCAGGGCAGAAATTATCAAAGAACCAAGGGACTGTCAAGGGGAATAAGAGCTATCATAAAAGCACTTTCTGCACGCGTCTCGATACGGACTCCATGTCTTCTCCTTCATTTATCACCAGCCAATTGGCGCGGGGAAAACTCCTGAACCAGGTCATCTGCTTCTTGGCAAACCTTCTTGTGTTCTGCTTTATCTTGTCGCGCATCTCGTCCACGCTCAGCTTCTCATCGAGATGCTCGATGACCTCTTTATAGCCAAGGGCCTCCCTGGCCTGTTTCCCAAGACCCATTGGAAGACTTAATAGTCTCTCTACCTCCTCTACCAGGCCCATTTCAAACATCTTATCCACCCTTTCCTCAATCCTGTTATGGAGGTCATCCTTATTGCGGTATAAAATGACCAGTACCGAACCATCACCCTCCCTCCCCCACTCCTGTTGAAGAAGTGAGATTGCGCGGCCAGTTTTGCGGTAGACCTCCAGTGCTCGGACTATGCGGCGCAGGTCTTTGTCGTGTATCTTTGCGGCAGCCTCCGGGTCCGCCCCCCTGAGCACGTCATGCAGATATTCGCTGCCCCTCTCCTCTGCCACTGCCATTAGTTCCTCCCGCAGGGCCCAGTCTGCCTCTGGGCCGCTGAAGAGACCCTCTCTCAGGGCCTTTATATAAAGCCCCGTACCGCCCACCACCAGGTGCCTCTTGCCCCTGCGCTCCACATCGTTAATGGCCTCTAGTGTCTCTCGGATGAAGCGTCCCACACTGTAGGACTCAGAGGGTTCTACCACGTCTATCATGTGGTGAGGCACCTCGGCCCTTACCTCGCGTGACGGCTTGGCGGTGCCGATGTCCATGCCCCGGTACACCTGCATCGAGTCTGCCGAGATTATCTCTGCACCCGTCTTGCGGGCCAGGTGGAGGGCCACCTCCGACTTGCCGCTGGCAGTGGGGCCGGTAAGAATCCATAAGGGTTGATGCATAAACGTCGGCAATTGATTTGAGACTTCTACAAAAGTTGTTCAAGTACCATACGTCATTCTGATCCGCCTAAGGCGGAGAAGAATCTCTTGAATATACAGGGGATTGCTTCGTCCGCCTC
>JBHICS010000153.1:0-4237 GCA_046759685.1 Candidatus Brocadiales bacterium
AGTGCCAATCATCATACTGCATTGGTTCCTTGTCCCAACTTAACCTGATTTCTTCCCAGAGGCCGAAGAGTGTTTCGACGTATCTACTGGTTTTCCGGTCGTACCTGTCTATGTCCCGGTTCCGCCAACCGGACAAGATGCCGCCCACCCCCAGGAGCATAGACTGTATCCAAACGTGCCCTCCCACCGGGCCTTCTGTGGTCATGCCTACGGGGACAAATCTCCTCAGGTCTTCAAGGGGCACCAGTGTGGCAAGCTGTGAAAACTGCAGCACATTGTTTTTATACCCCATGGCCCTCATGAGGGCCTCATATAATACCCATTCATATGATTTCTTTCTCATATACTCCTCAAACCTTTTCGCCTTGGAGAGTATGCGCTCGTCGCCCGCCTGGTCCAGGATGTGTTCAAGCCTTTTTTTATTTCGACTGGTCTTCGCAATAACCGTCCGGCAAGGTCCTGCAACATGTGTGGCCGTATCGGGGTATCCTATGAGGCCGTCAAGAAGTCCAGGAACCTCTTCCAGTGGCATGGTAACATACTTGGACAAAACAAGCTGTGGCACGTTTTTACCTGCCAGGTCCACAACATAGTCCTGTGAGGTGTCATTCCACATTACTACATGTAGGCACACGTTTTTATACCCTTCCTGTCTGTCGTGGCCGTGACGCTTCCAGTCTGAGGTGCTGACATGCACCTCGACGTCTCCCTTTATCCGCCCCACACCCTCCAGCAATATCTCGGCATCAAGGTGGTCCGGACCTCCCTCTACGTTCCACCTGCCAGGCGATACTATCTCCAGACGCGCACCGTCCTCCGTATATAACCTCGACCTCTCAAAGTGACCCCCAAACCATAGACAACGGACCACCTCTTCGCTTATCTTCTTGATTATGCCCTCATAACCCTGGGCCCGTCGTTCCCTGACACCGGTTGAGCCCTGCACCAGCCTAGCATAATCGTTAGAAAAACCCTGTTTGGATTTGTTTGCCATTAATCATTCCTGCTATTTGTAAGGGCAGGCACGGAGACCTGCCCCTACTTCAACAAATTTATAGCGTGGGTGCTCTGCTACACATGCTTAATGCCACACTATCTAGTTTGACGTTTAACTGGGGACAGAGCCCCGGTCCTATTTACTTCTTCAGATAATAGAATTAGGGGCCGTACTGCGACTTGCCTAATCCCGTAGAGGCACGTTGCAACGTGCCTCTACGGGAAAAAGGACCGCCTCGTAGGAAACCCACCTATTTTATACTTAAACATGCCCCTTTCATCTTCCTTCACCATAATTCGGAAAAAGCCTTTTGGCTATCTTGGTGGGAAGAAAGAAGTATGTCGGCCGTTGTGGGTATTACAGTTCCTGTCCTGCAATCTCTGGGGATTCTGCGGTTGAGGTCTCTTCTAATTCTTCTTCTGGCTCCTCTGTGGGGCCTCCCTGCTCGGGCACCTCCGGGAGCTTTTCTTCTGTTATCCGCGCCAGTGAAGCCAAGCGGTCGCCTTCGTCCAAGGATACGACCCTCACCCCCTGTGTGCCCCGGCCTATTGTGGATATAGAGCCGGCATCGGTACGTACGATCTTGCCTCCGGCCGTGAGTAGCATAAGCTCATCCTCGTCCCGTACCCCAACAAGGGCAACCACCTTTCCGTTCCGCTCGGTGGTCTTTATGTTTATCACTCCCTGGCCCCCCCTACCGTGGGTGGAGTACTCGCTGAAGGCCGTGCGCTTGCCGAAACCCTTCTCGCAGACCGTCAATAGCGTCGCCCTCTCCTCAACCACTACCAGGCCCTTCACCCTGTCCCCTTCCTTAAGGCGGATGCCCCTGACGCCGGAAGCGGCCCTGCCCATGGGCCTGACCTCCTTCTCGTGGAACCTCATGGCCTTGCCATTCTCTGTCCCAATAATTAGCTCTTCCTCACCAGTAGTCAGGCGTACGCCTACCAGCCTATCGCCCTCTTTTAGTCTTACGGCAATAATCCCTCCCCGCTTCGGGTTCCTGAACTCGGTTAAGGGTGTCTTTTTTATGGTTCCCCTCTGTGTAACCATAACAAGGTGACGGCCATCAAACTCCCTCACAGGGAACATGGAGCTTATGCTCTCACCCTCCCTAAGCCCCAGGAGGTTTATAATTGCCCTGCCCCTGGCAAGACGGCTCTGCTGGGGGATATCATACACCTTTTGCCAATAGACCCGGCCCAGGTCCGTAAAGAAGAGAAGGTAGTCGTGGGTGGAGGCAATGAAGAGATGCTCTACGAAGTCCTCCTCCCTTATCTCTCCCCCGCTTACACCCTTTCCGCCCCTGCTCTGCCTCCTGTATGCGGTAAGTGGCATCCTCTTTATATAACCCTTGTGGGTCAGGAGTACGGCCATATTCTCTTCTGCAATAAGCTCCTCTTTTTTAAACTCCTCCACCGCACCCATTATGTCCGTGCGCCGGGCATCGCCGAATTTTTCCTTAACCTCCTGTATCTCCTCACGGATTATGTCCAGCACCAATTCTTCTTTTGCCAGGATGTCTTTGTAGTGCTTTATATCCTTGCATAGCTGCTCATACTCCTCCTCCAGTTTCCTATGTTCTAAGGAGGTCAGCCTCTGGAGCCGCATGTCTAATATCGCGCCTGCCTGAATCTCTGAGAGTTCAAATTTCTCCATAAGAGCGGCCCTTGCCGTGGCTGTATCTGCCGATGCCTTTATAACAGCAATCACCTCATCGATGTTCTTTAGTCCTACCCTCAGACCCTCCACTATATGGGCCCTTTCCTCGGCCTTCCTCAAGAGGAAGCTGGTCCTTCGACGGATCACCTCCACACGGTAGTCCCTATAGGCGAATAGGAAATCCCTGAGGCTCAGAGTCTGTGGCCTGCCGTTCACCAGCGCAATCATTATTATGCTGAAGCTATCCTGGAGTTGGGTAAGTTTATAGAGTTGATTCAGGGTAATACCTTCGTCCTCGCCCCGTTTGAGCTCTATCACCAAACGGCTTCCCTCTCTATCGCTCTCGTTGCGGATATCGGCCACACCCTTGATCTTTTCTTCCTTCACCAAATCAGCTATCCGCTCTATGACCCTGTCCCTGTTAAGCTGGTAGGGTATCTCGGTGACGACTATCTGTTTTTTTCCCCCCTTGGCCTCTTCGATATGTACCCTGGCCCTGACTGTGATGGTTCCCCTACCGGTCTTGTAGCCCTGGACAATACCTTTTGTACCACAGATAACACCCCCTGTGGGAAAGTCCGGTCCTTTGATAATGGTTAGCAGCTCATCGAGACTCACCTCCGGTTCATCGAGCACCCTCAGTATTCCGTCGCATATCTCCCCCACGTTGTGGGGAGGAACGCTGGTTGCCATACCTACGGCGATGCCGGAGGACCCGTTGCACAAGAGATTAGGAAACTTGGAGGGCAGCACGGTCGGTTCCTGTCTGGTACCGTCGTAGTTGGGGACGAAATCTACTGTATCCTTCTCCAGGTCCTCGAGCATGGCCATGCTGGCCTCCGTGAGCCGCGCCTCCGTATATCGCATAGCGGCCGGCGGGTCGCCGTCAATGGAGCCAAAGTTGCCCTGGCCCTCGATAAGGGGATGCCTGAGATTAAAGTCTTGAGCCATCCTCACAAGTGTCGGATAAACTACCTGCTCACCGTGAGGGTGGTAATTACCGGTAGTGTCTCCTGCTATCTTTGCGCACTTTCTGAACTTCGCCCTGGGACCAAGACCGAGGTCGTTCATGGCCACCAGAATCCTTCTCTGAGAGGGTTTTAGCCCGTCCCTCACATCTGGCAGCGCCCGGCTCACTATGACGCTCATGGCAAACGTCAGGTAGGAGGACTTCATCTCCTCCTCTATAAATAACTCTCTTATGTTCTCGCGTGCCTCTATCATATGTCTAGTTGCTTCACCTCAAGGGCGTGCTGCTCGATGTATTTACGTCTCTCCTGCACATCCTTTCCTACCAACACGGTGAATATGCGGTCTGCCTTATACGCATCTTCAATTGTAACCTTGAGGAGCGTCCTGGTAGCAGGGTTCATGGTAGTCTCTGCCAGCTCTCCGGCGTTCATTTCGCCTAAGCCCTTATATCTTTGAACATCAAGCCCCTTCCTACCAAACCCCCTCACCTTCGACAGTATCTCGTTTAGCGAATTGGCTATTGCCTCCGTCCCGTTGGAGAGTAGTTTGAACCTGGGTTTCTCTTCCTCTCGCCTGCCAAAGTAGTCCTCCACGGAGAACCCCTTGGCC
>JBHICS010000154.1:0-4221 GCA_046759685.1 Candidatus Brocadiales bacterium
CTTCCCCACCGGCACAGAGCCAAAAACGTAGGGTGTGTCTAGACGCGCCGCACATCGCCAAAAAATTGGGTAAGAAGGAATTTGTAGAGGGGCATCCGCCTGCCCCAAATATGGCGGATTTTCAACCTTAGGCGGACAACGTACCCTCACGTCTAATATCTAGCTACACTACGCCGGCATGGAGATGGTCTTGGATGGGGTGGAGTAGCAGTCCTTGTAGTAGTCCCCGGATTCCTGGAGCTTGTGCAGGTTGTCAAGCACCTGGGTGAAGACCTGGTCCCAGTCCTGGCTTACCCTTAGCGCAAACATGGAGTTGCGCGGGTTGCCCGTCTCCTTCATGGTCACCCTGAACTTCTTGCGGATGTTGTCCCCCGCATATACGTGGTCGTAGACGTACTGCATGCCGTCTACGAATTCGTCCAGGGTCATATCAACAAACTTGTGGACGACGTGGGCGGTCTCATAATAGACCCAGTCTTCGGGGAAGTTCTTGCGGAAGAGTCTCTTCTCTGAATCAAGCCGATAAAAGAGCGGCGTCTTGGGGAAGGGGCAGTCAAGGCCATAGGTCAGGATGTCCACCTTACAGTCATGGACAAAATCCACCATTCTCTTGAAAGAGTCCTTGTCATCACCGTCGGCGCCGAAGACCACTGAGGCCCAGACGATGAGGCCCGCATCGTGTATCTTCCTTATACACTCCTTGTAATTGGTAGTCCCCAGCTTTAGGTTTACCCTCTTGCCCATCTTCTTGAGGACCTCCGGGTTGGTGCTCTCTATCCCAACCAGAAAGCCAAAGTTACCGGACTTTGCCATCAGGTCCAGCGCCTCTGCATCCTGGGAGATATTCAGGGCGGTAAAGCCCAACCAGTCCTTCTTTAGGCCCCTGTCTATCATCCCCTTGAAGAGGTTTTTGGCCCGCTCGGCGGAGCGCACGCTGTGGCCGTAGAAATTGTCCTCGGCGAACATAAGCCCTTTATAATCCGTGGCTGCCATCTCATCCAGCACGTCCTCGTACGGCCTCTCCCTGAACTTCTGGCCCTGGAAGGTGGGCACGCTGCAGAAATCGCAGCGGTTTGGGCAGCCCTTGGTGGTTACTATGGAGGAGAATTTGTAGCCATATTTCCGCCTCATCAGTTCCCTGTCTGGGTATATCTTTTTGAGCTTGGATAGGTGTGGTAGACCGCCGTCGTAGCGCCTCTGCAGCTTCCCGCTCTCAAAGTCCTTGATGACCTGCGGCCAGATGTCCTCCGCCTCACCCGTAACAACCGTGTCCACGTACCGTAAGGCCTCTTCCGGGCACACGGAGGCGTGAATACCGCCCATTATCACGGTGGAGCCGAGCTTTCTAGCAATCTCTGCAATCTTGTAGGCCCTTGGGGCCTGATTGGTGAGTGCGGTAATGGCTACTATATCGGGGGGGTCAAAGGTTATATTCTCCTCATTCTCATCCATGGCCAGTTCGAGGTTCTCGTCAATGACGTCGAACTCCCAATCACCTGGTGTGAGGGCAGCGATGTAGGCCAGATTCAGAGGCATCTGAACTATTACAGATATGCTCTCCTCACCGTGACGGCCTGGAGGATGAGGGTTTACGAGCATCATCTTTTTCATAACCTTATCTCCCGTTCTTTAAAATCATATTTGCCACCCGCCAACCTGAAGACACAACTGCACAGACCCCCGGCCCCGGGTTGGTCCAATGCCCTGCCAGGTAGAGGTTCTCCACCGGGGACTTATTACCTAGCCTACCAGGGCCTGTCTGGTCCAAGGTAACGGCCCACCCGTATGCCGCACCCCTTGAGTTCAACGTATAGCGCTCAAGGGTCTTGGGCGTAGCCGCCTCTACGACCTCGATGTGCCTTGTAAGGTTCGGCACCAGGTTTTCAAGGTACGCTATTGTACACTTGGTAAGCCTGTCTTTCAAGCCCTTCCAGTCCTCAATTTCGTCATATTTTTCCTCTATTGTGGCCACCACCGTTATCTCCTGCCTGCCCTCCGGGGCAAGTGATTGGTCAACCTTGGTCGGTGCCGATATGTACTTCCACTGGTCGTTTGGACTATGATAAAATCCTCTCTTGAAACCGCTTAGGTCAACCTCTGGGCCAAGACCAAGATACAGAAGGAAATAGGAAGGGCTCTCTTTCATACCCTTTACCCTGTCCAGATATGCTTGGTCTACCTCCTCCTCTTTTATCAGTTCAAAAAACGTCTGTCTGGCGTCAATATTGGAGACGACATGCCCCGTCGAAAGCTCCTTCCCACCATCCAGCCTTACCCCGCTAACCCTGTTGTCCTTAATAAGAATCTCTTCTACCCTGGAAGACAGGAGCAGGTCGCCACCTGAGTCCCTAAGACTCCTGGCGAAGGCGTTTGCAAAGTTTTGAGTACCTCCCTTTGGATAGTAGGCGCCGTCTCTAAGGTAATTTATAAGCATTTGGCACATGCCTATACTTGAGACCTTACGTGCCGGTGAACCCAAATACCCCCACTGACCCGCCAGTATCGTCTTGAGCTCCGGGTCATCGAAGAAACCGTCAAGCATAGCACCATAGGTAAGCCCCTTATGCCGTTCAAGCGTGGGACTATTATCCGACTCATTTATTATGGCCCTATAGAGCCTTATAAAATCCATAAAGAATTTGGATATATTCTCCTTCTCCGCCGGGTATCTCTTTTGTAAGTATGACTTATAGCTCTCGATATCCGCCGGTATGTCCACGGAGAAGGACGGGAAGATAAGGCTGTCCATCGGGTCCAGGCTGAAGAATTCCAACTCAATCTCCAGCTCCTTCAGACATCTGCCCACTATGCTGTACTTGCTGCAGCCCCCAATATGATGAACGGCGGAATCGAAGATAAAACCCTTTCTCTTAAACGATGTGCAGTAGCCCCCGGGGAGATTGTGCTGCTCCACCACTAGTGCCTTTTTGCCCCTCTTGGCAAGGAAGGCGCCCGAAACTAGCCCCCCTATTCCTGCCCCAATTACAATAACGTCATATTTATCCTGTAGCTGACTCTTTGTTATAGAAAGGCCGTGGTCCGCCATTTCTAGGAGTATTGGGACACTATCAGAGAAGAACAATTGCCCGTATAAGAGAACGACTCCACAAGCACGTGCTCTATTGGTGCCTTCCTCTTTTCATTCGGTACGCAGTCCAGGTCGCAATCAGGGTCAAACTCCTCATGGTTAATCGTAGGAGGGATAACTCCCGTATTGATCGACATGACCGAGGCCACGCACTGCATCGCCCCCGATGCATCCAGGCAATCCCCCGTCATGGACTTTATTGCACTTATTGGTATCTTCTTTGCACAATCACCAAAGGACTCCTTTATAACAACGGTCTCCATCCTGTCGCCGTTGATACTGGAGTTGGCATTTGCATATATAAGTGAGATGTCCTCTGGTTTGAGTCCAGCACCGTCGAGTGCCATAGAAATGGCCCTTACGCCTCCCCCCAGGTCACCGCCGCCGCCTAAGTTGGGATTAAAGCTGGTGCCATAACCCTTAATCTCTGCGTATATCTTAGCGCCTCTTGCCTGTGCATCCTCCAGAGATTCAAGAAGCAGGAGTGCCGCACCCTCACCCAACACAATGCCATTACGCCTCTTATCGAAAGGGGCACACATCTCTGCACTACCCATATTCTTGCTCCCGGAGAGCACCCCCGCCTTGCACGCCGCCCAGAATATGTCACCGGTCAGTCCGTATACACCCCCCGCCAATACTGCCCTTACCCTGCCAAGTCTAAGAAAGTCAGATGCGCACATTACTGCCTCAACGCCGCTTGACTCGCCCGTGGAGATAGTGGAATTTATTCCCTTCGCCTGACAAAATATCGAGACACGACTAGCAGGGGCATTCAGGACCGTATTAGGGAAGTCCATCGGGTTCACATAGTTGGGCCCCTCCCTAAGTGCCTCCATGTCAAAGGTGCTTATGCTGTCAATACTGCCAAAGGTAGAACCAAGAACTATGCCAATGTCTTCCGCCTCGTATGCATCATTAAGGTCGGCATCCTTCAGGCACATACTCGAGGCAGCGGTTACTAGGAGGGATGTCCTGTCGAAATGTCTGATACCCTTCTTGCCTAAGAACTCCTTGGGGTCAAAGTCTGGTATCTCTCCGGCCTTCTTAGACCTACAGCCACCAGCGTCAAAAAGGCTTACAGGTTTTATGCCGGAGACACCGTTCTGCAGGTTCTCCCAGAAACTCTCCTT
>JBHICS010000155.1:0-4173 GCA_046759685.1 Candidatus Brocadiales bacterium
GTGTCCATGAGGCATTAGGTCCTTAGATACACATTCGCGATAAGCGTATCGATCACTTACACCAAAGAGGCGCATGCTTAGCCCACCTTTAATCCCCAAGACCTTGCACATCATATATGAGATCCTTCCCCAGGTGAGAGGTCTATCGGCTTCCACTTTCCACTTTCCAGACACCACCTTCTTCTCTTGTAAGGCCTTGGTCACACTCTCAAAACTGTTATCAGACGGCTCTATTTTCATGAGTACAGCCATGGCCATGCACCCATCCTCATAGGTAGCGATGCCTTTGTATGGTAGCTCCCTGAGGAATGAGGTGTCGACAGCGGCGCTGGCTGTGTTTAGGAAGACAACCAACGCTACCGCGAGAAGCCCAAAAAACGAGGCACCCCTAACGAAGAAAGAAGTACGATGGTAGATAATGTTATTACAGGAAATTATCACGTTCAAAAACCAGCCAAACCGATGCGGTTAGGATACCCTCTTACTTGTAGTGACAGTCCCATCTGCTCTTTTTCATTATACGATAATAGGTCTAAAGTCAAGTACTTTTACCTCTTAGGGTGGATAGAATAAGAAACAAGTGAGTGGATTAGTGGCTGAGAACAACAAGGGATTCTGTAGATTTAACCAATAGGTAAGTTTTGAGGGGTCTCATATTCTACGTATCGATTCGATACGAAAATTATAGGTTACCCATTGAATATTCGGGTTAATTGATATATCATTGCATCTCATTTACTTAAGTGAGTTCTCGGGAAAAGGACGGGTTGTGTTGGCGCGTTTTTGATAGATTGGGAGAATGCTGACACAAGCGGTGCAGGGGCAGCCGTCTTAGATAGCCCATCTGCGGGGGCACATGAGTCGTAGTAATATAAAAGCTAATGTCTTGTGATTAAACTCGGGTAATTGTTACAAAGATGGGGGCTAAAGTTGTTAGGACAGCTCTCTTACTATCCATCAGATGAAGATTAAATTCTGGGGTGTAAGGGGAACTATCCCGACCTGGAGAAAGGACGTAAAGAAGTTCGGAGGCAGCACATCATGCCTCCAGGTCTTTTCCAAAGGGGGTAAACAGATACTCCTAGATTCTGGGACAGGGATACTCAATCTAAGCAGGTACTTAAGACAGTCAAAAGACCTCAATAGAAAAGACCCTATCCATCTCTTCCTTACCCACACCCACTATGACCATGTGTTGGGATTGCCTTTCTTCCTGACCCTCTTCAGGGAGGTCCCTATCCATATTTATTTGCACAATAAAGAACGCTCAGTAGAGGACGTCATTTCGTCTTTCATGTCTAAGGAATTTTGTCCTATTAGGTTAGATGGGCTGTCGAAGGTCTATTTTAACAACATTACAGAAAGAAAAACCGTGTCAATCCCTCCTTTTGAGATTAACTGCATAAAAACCATCCATCCATCTTACTGCATGGGCTTCGGTATTAAAGTCGACAACAAGAGATGCGTCTATATAACAGACCACGAACTGCCCCCTGCAGAGGATAAGAAATTTGCAAAATATGTCAAGTTCTGCCGCCATGCAGATATTTTAATCCACGACGCCCAGTATACCCCCGGGGAACTTAGTGAAAGGGTTGGATGGGGCCACTCGAGTTATGACAGGGTTGTGCAATTGGCCATTGCTTCCGAGGTGTCTAAATTGGTATTATTCCACCACGACCCAGACCATAGTGACAAAGTACTTCATTCTATACTGACGAAGTCAAAAAGGCTGTTAAAAGAGGGGGGGATACCAGTGAGATGTTACTTAGCTAAAGAATCCTGGGAAATAGAGGTTTAGTGGGATAGGTAAGGCCTGCCTTTCAAGAACCTCAGGGACCTTTTGATTGACCTCGTTCCTCGATGACTTCACTCCTAGCCTTCACCAGACCGTCTGGCTGCAATCAAATCAATATCGTGCTGCCCAGACGTGCCGCTCATACTGACTTTCTCTGTCTCTTTGTAGTCTTTTATCTTTTCCAGTTTAAAGAACATTAATGTGGCATCAGTTACCACACTTTGTTCTAGCATATGGCCGATGTCCGTGACCTTGGCTGCATCTACAACGTTAAAAACGTCGTCCACCGTCCAGGCCGTCACGGCCTTGAAGATGTCTGCTGCTCTCTGATATAAAAACTTTCCCGGAGAGCCTGCGTTTACAGCTGCATGGCTATGAGACCTGAGGCCTGTCTGGTTGACGCTTGCGTAGTGTTTATAGAAGATCCTATCCTTTATTTCACTACTGGAACCAGGCGAGGGTTGGCCATCAACTATTCCGAAGAACATAGCCTCACTATTCCTAACCACCTTCGTGGGATGGAAGTATTTGCTCCTCTCCTCAGCGCCCATTATCTCTTCCCCGTGAATCGGAGGTGATTTTAGAGCAACCATAGAGAGCTCCTTGAAATGGCCTATGCCGAAGACGGCATAGGCACCCGGGTAGACCTCCGAGAAGCTTTTGTATAGTTCTCCAATAGTAACGCCGTCCTTTGTGGTGATATGTTGGAGCGAGTCTGCACTGGTTCCCTTCCTGATGCCAAATGAATAAGGTGTCCGTATACCGTGACGAGTCGTCTCCACCGTGTAGCCCTTTTCCTTATCGACCGATTTCACGTAAGAGATACCGTTCAGTGTGAGGAGCTCGCCTGTGCCGGCGGTCTTTTCCAAAGTAGCTGCACCAAGAGAGAACAGAATTTGCGACGAGTCTTGTCCTACAAAGTCTTCATCCGACAAACTACCCGATAAGACACGCCTTACGTCACCCACCACATAAGCCCCGGCAGCTTGATCGAGGTCCTGCATGGGCGTTACTGTAATTTTATCCGTCAGAGAATATCTTGCTACCTTGCCCTGTATGGCAATGGGCGGGGCGCAACCCGCAAGTAGAATAGTAAAGACCACCAGGAAGAACGGTCCAACAGTTAATATTCTCTTCACTGCCGTCATTATGTTTTTACCCTTCCAGACTTAGATACATCGTGGTCTGCCATATTCTGGCTTCTTTCTTTAGTCCTTGCATGATATGAGATTTGAACCCCCGGGCTCTTGAATGCCGTTTATACCTTCGAAAAGGATAGCTATTTTCCTGTCTAGTGTCAAGTGTCTGATTTTATTAGGGGTCGTGGAGAGGGTTACTCCCCATAACATCTGTTTACTTAGCGGTGTCTCTGTGTGCTTACTTGACAATTAATTGACAGTGAGAGGGGCATACTACAGCTTAATAAGCTCCTATTGAACTGATATTAGTTTTTCCAGTTCTGTTTCTAGCTCCTCTGTCCGAGATAGGAAACTTTCACTACCCTGAACTGCTTTAAGCATCTCTATTGCCGTGCTCAGCAAGGCGTTCGCCACCCGTATCTTCCGTCCCATATCGCGCATAACCGTGAATGCAAATGTGGGGTCCTCTCTCGCCTGTTTCAGAAAGGCCTCGTGGTCAATGGCAAGCACCTTTGTCTCACCTACTGCCTTAACGGTGGCAGAGCGGGGCATTACGTCAATGAGGCTCATCTCGCCAAATAAGTCACCCTCGTGTAGCACGGCCAATTCTGTCTCCTTATTTCCACTGCACTTAACAACCTTCACATTTCCAGACTGGATTACATACATCTCCCTGCTCTCGGCACCTTCCCTCACAATGATGTTGCCGTCCTTATAAGTTGCTACTAAAAGCTCTTTCTCTCCCATCTTTTAGCCCCATTTATTGGTTGTCCACCCCGATGAATACCTCAAAGAGGATAGACTGGTTTAACTCAAGTGTCAAGTGTTTGATTCCATTAGGGGTTGTGGGGAGTAACCCTCTCCACGACCCCTGTTTATTTGATGATTATTTGACAGTTGCTGGTAAATGGGGTAGGTTACTACCGTGTGTTGTCTGACGGATTGCATTTCTCGACAATTAATTTAAAAATGCTTTTTTAGGCTATCCAGAAGAGGCTATGCAGGTCTATCATGTTTAGGTGTCTAGAAAGGATTGATAAAGTGCAATGGATTGTGAAAGGTTTGGGGAATATGTTTAAGATAGAAGGGGCGTTGGTTCTTTGTTTTGTACTGGTTGGTGTTGCGGTAGAACTCCGTGCGCAGGAGTGGGCCCCCAGTTGGCAATTGCCCCTAAGGGACCGACCAGCCAATATCATTGAGGCCCCTATTACGGCTCGTGGGGAAATACCAGAGAGC
>JBHICS010000156.1:0-4154 GCA_046759685.1 Candidatus Brocadiales bacterium
CAGTGACAGGGATTTCTGTATTGAATTCGCTGCGTGCCTATCTATACTGGCCATGCATATCTCCCGGCTCGCCGAAGAGTGGATTGTATGGTCCACCGAGGAGTTCGGTTTCTTAGATATAGACGAGTCCCTTTGCACCGGATCGAGCATCATGCCACAAAAAAGGAACCCAGACGTCCTCGAACTCTTACGGGCAAAATCTGCGCGGGTCTATGGTGGTTTGGTGTCGCTCTTTACGCTCATGAAGGCGTTACCGCTCTCCTATAACCGTGACATGCAGGAAGACAAGGTTGCTATCTTTGACATAACCTCAACTGTACGCGCATCCCTTGACCTTCTTGGTATTATTGTGAAGAATATTAGCTTTCGGGACGATAATATTAAGATGGCCTGCGAGAAGGGCTTCCTCGACGCCACGGCACTTGCAGAATATCTGGTACAAAAAGGCCTGCCGTTCCGCCAGGCCCACGAGGTAGTCGGCAAGATAGTAAAGGAGGCGGCGAATGCTAAAAAAAAGCTGGAGGAAATGTCTATTGGTGAGCTCAAAAAATTCTCCAGCCTCACAGAAGACGACGTGTATAGTGTCTTAGGTGTTGAGAATTGCATAAGGCATTACAAGGGGCCCAGTTCCACAGCTCCAAGCGCAGTCAAGGAAAGGCTGGCTTTCTGGCAGAAGAGGCTAAAGGCGCAAGGTAAGGTATCATAAGAGAAGCCTATGGAGAAATACTTTACATACCGTGATGGTTCCCTCTACTGCGAGGACGTGAAGGTAGAGGACATAGTACGAGATGTGGGAAGTCCCACATACATATACAGCGAGCAGTCTATCCTCAGCCACTATCACGAGCTGGAGAGTGCTTTCAAGAAGGCAGAACCACTGATCTGCTTTTCTGTGAAATCCAATTCCAACATCTCCATCCTAAAACTCCTTGCGCAAGCTGGTTCAGGGTTTGACGTGGTCTCGGGCGGGGAGCTCTACAGGGCGCTCAGGGCTGGCGCTAACCCTTCAAAGGTGGTCTTTGCAGGGGTAGGCAAAAGCACCGACGAAATAAGTCATGCCATAGACCAAAATATACTTATGTTCAACGTGGAGTCCAGGGAAGAACTCGACAATATCAACCGTGTGGCTATGAATGCAAAGAAAGTAGCTCGTGTGGCCCTCCGGTTAAACCCCGATATAGACCCAAAAACCCACGCAAAGACCACGACCGGCAAGAAGGAAAACAAGTTCGGCATAGACACCAGGACTGCCAAAGAACTGTTCAAAGATGGCTACCTTCGTAGCCTAAGGGGAGTACATCTAGTTGGTGTCCATGTGCACCTTGGCTCTCCTATCTGGACAGCCGAGCCATACGTGCTTGCGCTTGAGAGGCTAAGAGAGTATTCCTCCTTCTGTCAGGACCAGGGGGTAGAAATAGAGTACATAAACATCGGCGGCGGCTATTGTATTTCTTACACCGGCGAGGAGGTTATCAGACCTGCCGACTACGCCAGAGAGATACTGCCGGTGTTTAAGACCCTTCGGTGCAAACTCGTAATGGAGCCTGGGCGATTTATCGTTGGCAACGCAGGCATCCTGGTTACCAGGGTAACCTACAACAAAGAAACGAGCTTTGGCAAGAGGTTCGTAATATGCGACGCCGCCATGAACGACCTCATCAGGCCTACACTTTATGATGCCTTTCACAGGATATGGGCGGTCAGGTCCAGTGTACCCATGCCGGAGGTGTTGCACCAAAAAGGCCCCAGAAAGACTAAAAAGATGGTCAGGGCAGATATTGTTGGCCCCGTGTGCGAGTCGAGCGACTACTTTGCCAAGGACAGGATTATACCCAACGTAAAGGACGGTGAGTTTCTGGCCATCTTTAGCGTGGGCGCCTACGGCTTCACCATGAGCTCCACCTACAATTCAAGGCCAAGGCCGTGCGAGGTACTGGTCAAGGGCAACAAGTTTCTAGTAATAAGACACCGGGAGACCTACGAGGACTTGGTTGCAGGTGAAGTGTAAACCGCACTCTGGACGTTTTACCTTTCCATGTAACATGTAAATACATCTATCTTGGAAGACAAGGATGCCCAGATATTATCCTATATACTTGGACATAAAAGACAAGAAATGCGTGATAGTAGGCGGTGGAGACGTGGCCTACAGGAAGGCCATCAGCCTTAAGGAGGCAGGGGCACAGGTTGTGGTAATAAGCACTGAAGTCTCTCAAGAATTTTTGAGCGAAAAGGGTCTGATCATCCTCCGGCAGAGATATGAAGAAAGATGCCTTGAGGGCGCAACATTGGTAATCGCCGCCACCGATGAGAAGGAAATCAACCAAAGGGTATGGGAAGAGGCTCAGCGACATGGGCTGCTGGTCAATGTAGTTGACCAACCAGGACTTTGTAACTTTATCGTCCCATCCGTCGTAAACCGAGGTGAACTTCAAATAAGCATCTCAACCGGTGGTGCAAGCCCTGCCTTTGCCCGCAGGATGCGCCAAGAGCTAGAAGACAATTTTGGCCCTGAATACGGTGACTTCATTGGACTTCTCTCCATACTACGCCCCGAAGTGCGCTCCAACATAGCCAACGGGACTAAAAGACAGAAGGTGATGGAGCGCCTATCCTCCCCAGATATGCTCGATATGTTAAGGACGAAGGGGGCACAAGAGACTGAAAAGGAGATGAGAAGGATTATCACCGAAGAGGTGAAAGGGAAGGGTCCTAAGACATGAGGGGTCTCTGCGTCTTTGAAGACGGCGGCCACACGGGTCTTTTGCCACTCGCCTACAGCCGCGCTTCATACGAACTGCGTCTGGGCATGTACACCCTCCTGGAAAGGAGTCTGCGATATTACCCCAATACCACCATTAGCCTATTCGCAAGGGAATCTCTTACAGACGTTCTGAAAGAGAGATATCCCTACTATATAAACACCCTGGATCCAGAGGCCGATGGATATCTCTTTATAAATGGGAGAACACTGAACCCCGAGCCTATTCCCCTGGAGGGCGAGGACGAAATTGGGGTGTTTAAAGATACCCTGGTGTATGCGCGGCTGAGTAAGAAAAACTATCAGGACGTATCTCCAGATTCCTTTGCCAGCACTGAACTTCTTAAAAAGCTAAAGAAAAAGTCATCAAAAGTCCGTGAGGTCGAGGTTAGGCTCATAGATTACTCATGGGACATTATGAAGAGTAACAGGGAAGAGTTAGAGAAGGATTTCAGTATACTCCACGAGAAGGGCCAAATACTGGGTAAGGTGTACGAGGGTGTGCATATACTTAACCCTAAGTGGGTCTTTTTGGGCAAGGGCGCCAGGGTAAAGCCAGGTTGTGTACTCGATGCAGAGGAGAGTCCTATCTATGTAGGCGAAGACGTCACCATAATGCCAAACGCCACGATCATTGGACCAGCCTTCATAGACAAGGGTACCGTTGTACTGCCTGCTGCAAGGCTGAGAGAGGGCTCAAACATTGGGGTGGGCTGTAAGGTAGGCGGGGAGATATCTAACTCTATACTTCACAGCTATTCTAGCAAGCAGCATGACGGCTTCCTTGGAGACTCTTACATAGGCTCCTGGGTAAACCTTGGGGCCGGTACCACCACCAGTAATCTAAAGAACACCTATGGAAGCATCAAGGCAAAATTAACTAGAAACAAAAAGCTGGTAGATACGAAGGAGGTGTTCTTGGGGGCCGCTATTGGGGACCACACCAAGGTTGGTATTAACACGAGTTTTGATGCTGGTAGTCTGATAGGTTGCCACTCCAGTATTGCGGGCAGAAAACCCGTCCCTAAATTCCTCCCATCATTCAGTTGGCTTACGGATCAAGGACTTAAGGTGTACAATATGAGGAAGGCCTTCATAGCCGCTACGAGGGCCATGGCACGCAGGAACGTACACATGTCCGCTGCCGAGGAGGCCATGTTCAGAAATATCTTTGCGGTGACAACCCTTGAGCGAAAGGGGATGAGGAAGTAATTTAGCTTCTTCGGTACGTCGGTACGCACCCTACACGGCTTGTAAATCAGACTACTCCACTGTCACACTCTTGGCGAGGTTACGTGGCTTGTCAACATCGCAGCCGCGCATGACGGCCATATAGTAGGCAAGTAACTGCAGGGGCACTACCGAAAGGATGGGTGTAAGGGGCTCCGGGGCC
>JBHICS010000157.1:0-4112 GCA_046759685.1 Candidatus Brocadiales bacterium
AGAACAGCGATTATAACAGGGTGGTTGTTACATTCGTTGGCAGTCCTGAGGGAGCGAAGGCGGCGGCATTCAGGTCCATAACAAAGGCTGCAGAGCTGATTGATATGTCTGTGCAAAAGGGCCACCATCCCAGGATAGGTGCGGCAGATGTATGTCCCTTTGTACCTATATCGGGTGTGACTATGGAGGACTGCATCAGGCTGGCAGAGACCCTAGGAAGGGAGGTTGGCGAGAGCCTGGGAGTACCCGTATATTTGTACGGTGAGGCGGCCAGGATTGCCGAGAGGGCGATTCTCTCCAATGTGCGAAGGGGTGAGTACGAGGGGCTGGCAGAGAGGCTGAAAGATCCCCAGTGGCGGCCTGACTTTGGGCCATACGAATATACCGATACGGTGAGGAAGACCGGTGCAATAGCAATAGGCTCTAGAAAGCTTCTTATAGCCTACAACATAAGTCTGAATACATCCGACGAAAGTATTGCGAAAAAAATAGCTGGGAGGTTGAGAGAGTCCGGAGTTATAACAAAAATAGACGGCAAGCGGGTAAGGGTGCCGGGGAGATTGAAAAAGGTCCAGGCTATGGGGGTATTGATGGAGTCTGGTGTAACGGAGGTTTCTATGAACCTGTTAGATTACGATGTTACGCCACCGCACGTTGCCTTTGAAGCAGTGAAGGGTGAGGCCGAGGGCTTGGGCGCGAAAGTAATAGGCAGCGAGATAGTGGGGCTTGTAACAAAGGAGCCGCTAATTGTGGCAGGTCATTTCTATGGATGTAAGGGTACGGACAGAGAACTGATAGAGGCGGCTGCAAAGGGGCTGAAATTGATTGATTTTGACCCAAGTAAGAAGGTGATAGAATATGCAGTGGGACTTGATTAAGGCTTCAGCTACCTTGGTTGGTACACATAAAGATGCTGGGTCTCTTCACATATGATATAAAGCAGACCGTCATTATCTATTGCTATGCCTTCCGGCTTTGAAACATCTAACATAAAGCTGCTTACAAGCTTGCCGTCCTTTGTAAATTCCATCACCATCTGTGATTCGTGGCTTATCACAAGCAGGTTTCCTGTCCTGTTGTCGAGACAGATACCCGATAGATCTTTTACATCGACCTCAAAGGAGTTCACAATCTCTGCATCGTGAGTAACTTCTAAGACCGCTACGGGATTTTTCTCGTTTACCACGAAGAGGTGCTTACTCGCCGGGTCAAAGGTCACGCCCTCAAACCCATTGTTGACATCGGTTTTATCGTATTCTATGGGGACATCGATGGTCTTGAGCAACGTGCCCTTTTTGTCTATTTCGAGTATGAACCTCTTCCGCTCCTCAGCAAGAAAGAAGGTCTTGCTGCTCGGGTTATATGCTATTCCTTCAAGGTCTTCTGACGTGAAGACGATTGCCCCCAGGATGTCTTCCCCGCGCTTCTGAATCTTGTATATTCCCCCACCTCTATCCTCAACCACCCACAGGGTATCATCGGTCGGGTCATAGGCTAGGCCAGAGGGCTCACGGGCCCCTACAGTGTAGGTTTCTATCAGATTGTACTCGGTAGCAGTGGCAAGTCCTGCGAATGTCTGTGTGATTAGTATAATGGCAGAGAGGACAAACATAGTGCCTTTAGTGGGTTGCTGTGTTAACATACTCCGTGTTTCCTCCTTTGAAGAGAGGATTGTAGCCATGATACCCCAAAAAGTCTAGCCCAATATTCTTCCCAACACTATTTTGCGGTCTCATTTCTCAACTGGGGCGTAGATATATAATGTCTTACTGTTCTCGCATATTATGTAGATATTTCCACTTCCGTCCTTGGTTATGCCCTCTGCTTGAGGGATATCTATGGCGAACGAACTTATTAATCTACCCTCAGACGTTAACTCCATTACCTTCTTGGACTCATGACTGATGATTAGGAGGTCTCCGCTCGCGTCGTTGCAGTAGATTCCTGATAGGTCCTCTACCCCTTCTACCTCAAAGGATTGTACTACGGCACCACCTTCGTTCAATTCCATCAACACCCGAGGGCCCTTTTCGTTGACTATAAAGATGTGTCTACTCTTCGGGAAGTAACTCACCCCCTCTATTCCGTAGTTTAGGTGCCAAAGACGCCATTTTATGGGCACCATGATTGCCTGAATGATTGTGCCCTGCCGGTCTACCTCCAATATTTCTCTATTCCTCTCCTCGGCAAGGAGGAACGTATCGCTGCCCGGCTTATAAGCGATTCCCTCTAGGTCATTTGAGGGGATATCTATGGTGTTAATGACCTTACCATGTGTGTCCAGCTGGCAGAGGCCGCCTCCGCCATCCTGTACGGTCCAGAGGGTATCTGTCTGCGGGTCGTATGTAAGCCCGGATGGTTCTTCTACGTCAACAGGGAAGGATTGTAACAGTTTGTATTCAGTGGCAAAGACACTCTCACTAAACAAGAAAGAGGTCCATAATAATATCATGAATCTTAATGTTGTCATGATGTCTTATTAGTTCAGCTTGCCTATCTTTCCCTCCACGGCCTCCACCACTTGGCCGCTGTGGACCAGGTTATAAACGGTGTCTATATCCTTGGACAGGACCCTGTCCGCTTCCATATATGAGACGTTTTCCCTGATGAGATTATATGCAGCGAGCGTGCCACCACCCGGCTTCAGGTTGGTGAACAGGTCGAGTGCCTGGGCTGCACAGAGGAGCTCGATGGCCGTGACGTACTCTGCATTCTTTAAAACATCCCGGCACTTCCTGGCGGCTATGGTGCCCATGCTGACGTGGTCTTCCTTGTTGGCGGATGTAGGGATGGAATCTACAGTAGCGGGGTGAGACAGGGCTTTATTTTCTGATACGAGCGCCGCTGCCGTGTACTGGGCCAGCATGAGGCCCGAGTTGAGGCCCGGTTCCTTTATAAGAAATGCAGGAAGCCCGCTAAGCTGCGGGTTCACCAGTCGCTCTATCCGGCGTTCTGTTATATTGCTCAGTTCAGAGAGACCCATAGCCAGGAAGTCCATGGCGAGTCCAACCGGCTGGCCGTGGAAGTTGCCCCCGTTGAGTATCTCGCCGGTTTCATGAAACACCATTGGGTTGTCTGTTGCCGAGTTCATCTCGGTCTCTATCACCCTTCTGGCGTAGCTAAGGGCGTCTCTGGAGGCCCCCTGGACCTGGGGACAGCACCTTATAGTGTAGGCATCCTGGATCCGGCTGAAATCCTTATGAGAGGTTGTAATGGCGCTCCCGGTGATAATCTTTCTAAGGTTCTCGGCGCAAAGGGATTGCCCGGGATGGGGCCTTGTGTCATGTATCTTCTGGTTTAACTCTACGTTTGAGCCCAACAGCACCTCAAGTGTCATTCCGGCCGCTATATCGGCGGCTTTAATCAAGTTAATAGAGTCATTGACAACCAGTGCACCTACGGCAGTCATCACCTGCGTGCCGTTTATAATAGCTAGGCCTTCGCCCTCTTCAAGGTGCAATATCGATATGCCTGCCTTCTTCATGGCATCGCCGCCTGAGATGCGCGTATCATTATAACGGGCCTCGCCCTCTCCAATCATCACAAGCCCCATGTGCGCAAATGGTGCCAGGTCGCCACTTGCGCCAACGGAGCCCTTCTCTGGAATAATGGGGAGCACCCCCTTGTTTACCATCTCAATGAGTGTCTTGAGTGTGCCTGAACGTATCCCGGAATAACCCTTGGCCAGGCTGTTTACCCTGAGGGCCATAATGGCGCGTGTTGTCTCCTCGTTAAACGGCTGTCCCACGCCGGCCGAATGGCTGAGGAGTATGTTTTTCTGTAAGTCCTTGGTCTGGTCCTTAGATAGGATAACGCTGGCCAGGGCACCGAATCCAGTGGTAACGCCGTAGACGGTCTTTTTATTTCTGACGGCCTCCTCTACCACCCTTCGCGCCTTTTCGATCCTTTCCGTTATATGAGGGGCTAATGAAATCTTAAGGCCGCGTCTGGCGATAGCCGTCAGCCCTGCAATACTTAAATTGTTACCATCCAGGGTTATCTCTTTCATTTTTTAATGGTAATAATGACTATTGCCGAAGTACCAATTTCCTTAATAGGCCAAAAAAATGTAGGGACAGGGTTCATCCCTGTCCGCAACTCTCAAAATGCTT
>JBHICS010000158.1:0-4110 GCA_046759685.1 Candidatus Brocadiales bacterium
TATCTCCCGAAGTGACGACCTTCAGACCAACACCAAGGTCTGCGCCAAGCCTTTTGGCCGCAAGATCCCTCACGAGAAAGTCTGGCACACCGCTGCTGATAATTGCCAACTCACAACCCCTGTCCTTAAGCCCCTTCATTGTCTCCTGTGCCCCTTTGATAAGAGGCATTTCATTATATATCTGCCAGAGCTCAGACAGCCGTACTCCTTTAAAACCCATGTATATATCCCTAAGAAGCACGTCCATTGGAAGCCTGCCTATATGGTAAAATAGGCATTTGAATAGATTACGTAGATAACCAGTGAGACTTACATGACGGGACACCCTGAGTAGATACTGTCCCCTGAAGATGACGCCGTCCAGGTCAAAGATAATTAGTTTTGGGTGTGCTTTAATGATTGATGGACCTCTCTCAGACTTGAGGAGATTCTAGTTGTAGTGTAGCCATTAGTCGCGTTCGCAAAAGGGTTTACATAGAAGTGATTCTAGGTTTGGCCACAGACCCTGTCAAGTCTTTTTAGACTTTATCTATAAAATCGGTATAATGGATTAATGTAGACCTTTAGCGGTGGATTATATAGATAAAGAGGCTGTTGCCAAAGTCTGCGTAGGGACAGTCCGCCTCAGGCGGATGGCTGTCCGATGCTCCTAATATTTTTGTAGCGTCCGATCGCCGCATCGGACGCCTTACGTCTGGTACTGAGACCAGACGCTACAAAAACTCGGACAGGGACAAACCCTGTCCCTACGTTTTACCCCTATTTGGTAGTTTGGTAACGGCTTCTAAGACCAGGTGTCTTAAAAAGCGTTTTTAGAGGAGACAAAGAATTTGAAAATAGCCATATCTGGTAAAGGTGGCGTGGGTAAGACCACCCTTGCTGCGGCAATGGCCTGGCTGTTTGCCCACGAGGACAATAAAAAGGTGTTTGCCATAGACGCAGACCCTGCGCCCAATCTCGCCCTTGCCCTGGGTATAGAGAAACACGAGGACATCGTGCCAATGATTGATATGAAGGAACTCATAAAGGAGCGCACGGGGGCCACCTCTGAGGAGTACGGCAAATTCTTTAAGCTTAACCCCACTGTGGCGGATTTACCCGAGCGGTTGTGGTTGGAAAAGGATGGCGTGCGCCTGATGGTCCTGGGTGCCATTCAGCGCGGTGGCGGCGGATGCGCCTGCCCCGAAAGCGTCTTCCTAAGGAGTATGATTAATCACATTGTACTCCAGAGGGACGAGGTTGCAGTGGCGGACATGGAGGCAGGTGTAGAACACCTGGGCAGGGCCAGTGTCAGGGGTGTAAACGCCCTGATAATCGTTGTGGAGCCAACGCTACCCAGCGTGGAGATAGCTCATCGGATAAAGAGGCTGGCTGCTGACATCGGCCTTAAGTCTGTGTTTGCCGTTGGCAACAAGATTCAAGACAACGAACAGCAGGATTTTATAGAAAAACGTCTTGGAGATATTCCAGTGCTGGGTTTTCTTTCGTTTAACCCTAATATCCCGGTGGCCGGCTTAAAGGGTACGCCTGTACTTGAAGATAAGCAACTGATGAAAGAGGCTGAAGGGATTGTAAAACGCCTGAAGACGGAGCTGGGCATTACGGCATGATACAGGAATCCATAGCAAAGCTGGTTGAGGGTATAAACCTCTCTGAGGCAGAGACCGCCGCCAGCATGGAAGACATAATGTCGGGTAGGGCGAGCCCTGCCCAGATAGCCTCATTTCTTACCGCCTTAAAAATGAAGGGGGAGACGGTGGAGGAGCTTACGGGCCTGGCCAGTGTGATGAGGGCCAAGGCCACCCCTCTGGATATAAGCGATGTGGTGGTTGACACCTGCGGCACGGGTGGAGACAGGAAAGGCACGTTTAACATATCCACCGCCGTTGCCCTTGTGGTAGCGGGCACAGGGCTTAAGGTAGCAAAGCATGGAAATAAGTCATCCACAGGTCACTCGGGGAGCGCCGATGTCCTAAGACTCTTGGGCGTAAATATAGAGGCCGGCCCTAACACAGTTGTACGGTGCATCAAAGAGGCGAACATTGGATTTCTGTTTGCACCACTCTTCCACAGCTCGATGAGATTTGCCAGCGAGCCTAGGCGAGAGCTGGGCTTTCGCACGGCCTTCAATATCCTTGGCCCGCTGACTAATCCCGCAGGGAACAGCCGTCAGCTCATAGGCGTCTACAGCGAGGACTTAACCGACACCCTGGCCCAGGTGCTGAGAAATTTGGGCGCGGAGTATGCCCTGGTGGTCCACGGACTTGATGGGCTAGACGAGATAACCACCTCCGACAGGACAAAGATAACAGAGCTAAAGGCGGGTGATATTATTAGAGGTTACTACATCCAACCAGAGGAGTTTGGGATAGAGAGATCAAGACCCGAAGACCTTGCGGCTAGAGACCCAGAGGAAAGTGCCCAGACTATAAGGGAAGTCCTTGACGGAGACAAGGGACCAAAGCGTGACGTTGTGCTACTAAACGCCGCCGCTGCTATAATGGTCGGCGGGGTTGCAAAAGACATGCAAGAGGGTTTAAGGCAGGCCGCACAGTCCATAGACTCTGGCCGTGCAAAAGATTCCTTGCAAAAGCTAACCGAGGTAAGCTGGAAGGATGTCGAGTAGTGGAATAGTACTATCAAACTCCAGGGTCCTTACCATGGATGGCGATCTGCCCCTGGCAGAGGCAGTGGTAACTAGTGGCGATAGAATCGCCTACGTTGGAGACAAAAATAAGCTTAGCGAGGAGCTAACATATGGAAAAGAATTGATTGACCTGGAAGGCAGAACGTTGGTGCCGGGCTTCATCGACTCCCACGTGCATCTGGTCGAGATGGCCAGGAGCCGTATGGGATTAGACCTTGGAGGTTGCCACTCCATCAAAGACGTCCTGGACATCGTTAAGCAAGAAACAGATAGTAGGGCTAGAGGCGAATGGGTCATAGGATACAACTGGGACGAGAGTCGGTGGAAGGAAAACCGTGCCATTACTATAAAAGAACTCGACAGGATAAGTCCCAATCACCCCGTCATCCTTAAGCGCATATGTCAGCATCTTGTGGTAGTGAACACCCGTGCCCTTGAGATTGCCTGTATCCCGAAGGGTACGGAAGGACTGTGTCTGGACCCAAAGACAGGTAACCCTAATGGTAAGGTTCAACTAGATGCGCGGAGGATCATTGAATCTCATTTAAAATTCCCTCCTAAAAGACTTAACGCTGCAATAGAGGCGGCACAGAAGGAGATGCTGTCCCTGGGAATAACCTCCATCCACGACATGGGCTCAGATCTTAGGCTGCTGCAAAAGGCATACACAGAGGGGCGACTGGCAATAAGGACGTATCTGTACGTGGGAGAACACGAACTCTCTGAGATAGATTCTGGCGGTGTTCAAAGAAATGGGGATGATTACTATTTTAGGACGGGCGGTGTGAAATTTTTCGTAGACGGCTCTATCGGTGCGCACAGCGCAGCCCTGTCAGAACCTTACGCAGACGGTGAAGGCGGCTGCGGACGAGTGAGATGGGACACAGACGCACTAAAAAGCCTTGTGTCGAATGTGCACGAAAGGGGTTGGCAGGTATCTCTCCATGCTATTGGGGATAAGGCAATCAAGATAGCACTGGATATACTGGAGCATGCGCAAAGGAGCTATCCAAGAGAAGACCCTAGACACCGCATAGAGCACTGTGAACTCCCACCGGAGGGCACACCCGAGCAGATAAAAGAGCTGGGTATAATCATATCAGCGCAACCAAATTTCTTCTCCATGTGGGGCCAGCCGGGCGGAATGTATGAGAAGCACCTGGGCAAGAGGCGCTGGGAGGGTATCGACCCCTGGGGAAGGCTCCATCGCAAATCTATACCCCTCGCCTTCGGCTCAGACGGTATGCCGGTAGGGCCCCTCTACGGTATATGGTCTGCTGTCAACCATCATATAGAAGGGAACAGCTTAGACCCGGTAGACGCCATCCGCTCTTACACATACGGTGGTGCCTTCGCCTCTTTCGAGGAGGATACGAAGGGGACCATAACACAAAACAAGCTGGCCGACATGGTGGTGCTTTCCCGAGACCCCACAACTATACCTCGGGGGGAGATAAAGGACA
>JBHICS010000159.1:0-4109 GCA_046759685.1 Candidatus Brocadiales bacterium
GACAACCTCCCCAGGAAGACTACTTCATGGGCAAGGCCACCGAGCGGATCTTTCTGCCCCTGCTCAAATTGACCATACCCGAGATAGTAGACTTCAACATGCCAATGTTCGGCGTGTTCCACAACTGTGTCTTTGTCTCCATAAACAAGCAGTACCCCTTCCACGCAAGGAAGGTAATGAGCTCCATCTGGGGAATGGGACAGATGATGTTCAGTAAGATAATCGTGGTGGTGGATAAGGACGTGAACGTACAGGACCAGGACGAGGTGCTATGGAGGGTGTCGAACAACATAGACCCCAGACGTGACACCGTCTTTGCGGACGGCCCGCTGGACGAGCTTGACCACGCCTGCCCCATACCCAAGGCCGGCTCGAAGATGGGCATAGACGCCACCAGGAAGTGGCCCGAAGAGGGCTTCACGCGCGAGTGGCCCGAGGACATAATAATGACCCCCGAGATAAAGGCCCTGGTAAACGGACGATGGAAGGAGTATGGGATAAATTTGTAAAGTAGGGTAATTAACAAAAAGATATGGGGTAATTTTTATGAAACCTCTTTTTACTTTGCATGCGGGAGAATACTTAGTAGGTTCATTTATTCAGAAAAAATACAAAAAGAAAGAATTTAAGGTTTGGATTCCTGCTAAAGATGAAGGTATTGATTTACTTATCACGGACAAAATTTTTAGAAAATCAGTTTCTCTGCAAGTCAAATGGTCTAAGGATTACAAACCCACCTATTCCTCCTTGGAAAAATATAAAGCGTGTGGGTGGTGGACTATAGAAAAACCTAAACTAGAAACTAGCCAAGCTGATTTTTGGGTATTCATTCTTTATAGCATGATGGAAAAGAACCAACACTATATAATCATTGAACCCAAAACATTACTTTCAAAATTAACTAAAATTCACGATGTTGATTTGCAGAAATTTAATATATATTTTTGGCTTACAACTAAACACAAATGTTGGGAAGGTAGAGGTCTAAAGAAAAAAGATAAAGAAGAAATTGTTGAAGGTAATTACAAAAACGAAGAGCGTGATTTTTCTGAATATCTGAATCAATGGGAAAAAATAGAAAACAAGCTAAAATAAAATGTAGCGTCGGAGCTTGCTCGACTATGGGCAGGGTAAACTCTGCCCCTACAATATGAGTTCCACAAACATGAACAATATCAAAGAACCACCAGCCCCTGAAAAACTGCTAAAAAAAGAAGGCGGCGACATCCGCCGGATGTTCGCATCCATTGCCCCTACATACGACCTCCTCAACCGTCTCCTGAGCCTGGGGTTCGACCGCAGGTGGCGGGAGCGGGCCGTTGAACTGAGCGAGCTTTCTGAATACAAGGACACAAAGGTGCTTGACATATGCACCGGCACGGCAGACCTGGCCATCGCATATTCACAGAAGCTCGGCCCTGGCGGCCAGGTCGTGGGTTCAGACTTCTGCTGGGAGATGCTGGCACGTGCCCCTTCAAAATTGAAGACACTCAATACGGAAGGCGGTAATTCCATAACACTTGTCCAGGCCGATGCCCTGCACCTGCCGTTTCCCGACAACTCCTTCCACGTGGTCTCAGTGGCGTTTGGCATAAGAAACGTCTCTGACCTGCGGGATGGCATAAAGGAGATGGCAAGGGTCATCATGCCGGGGGGCAGGGTGGTCATACTGGAATTCGGGCTGCCGGAAAGCCGTGCATTTAAGATGGCTTACAACCTCTACTTCAACCAGGTGCTCCCCCGGGTGGGCAATCTTATAGCGGCTATCGGCTCATCGGAACGCACACGGGCCTACACATACTTGCCTGCATCCGTGGGCGAATTCCCCAACGCTCAGGGGCTTAGAGAACTGATGGAATCCCTGGGTCTCACAGACGTAGCCTCACACCCCCTGAGCATGGGCATAGCCAACGTACATGTAGGAAAGAAGATTTCTTGTCAGAAATCTTCGGGCAAGAAGCCCTAGGGCAAAAAGCCCATAATGGGGCAGGGCACGGCCATGCCGTGCCTGCAGGATGGGAGTAGGATACCCACACATGCAAGACCTTTGCTAACAGTATCTTAAATAAGATAAATGGAGAAAAATATGGTTGAGGGTGGAAGTAAATTAGGGGGCAAGTACTTTGAAGAACCGAAGCCGCAAGGAATAATTGAGACGGACTGTCCTGATTGTGGAGAGACCTTAGAGTTTATGAGTGATGAGAAGAGCAGAAAGTGCAACTGTGGGAAAATCATCGAAAGACCACTAGAAACATAGTGGGAATCATTCTTCAATGCGGGCAAAAAGCCTTTGACTGGTGCCTGGAAAAGTGTATATAATTTGCTTTAGTCAGGGGAGGGATCTCTCGAAGCTGTGTGTATGTATTGGTAATACCAAGTCTTAGGTAGATCAACCTGCTGAGAGATATGCCGCATTCCCTACCCCGCCAGACCGTAAGGTCTGCACCATAGTAGGCAACAAATAATCTGTAACCGGGCCCGTAGCTCAGTCGGTAGAGCAGTGGACTCATAATCCATTGGTCCCAGGTTCGAGCCCTGGCGGGCCCATTTTTGCATAGAAAACAGGCCTTCAATCAAAAGGAGACTTCTACAAAAACTCTCTTCAATACTATGCGTCATTCTGATCCGCCTGAGGCGGAGAAGAATCTCTCGTGTTACTAGTGAGATCCTTCGTTGCCTTCGGCGCCTCAGGATGACAATTTGGCATTTAGCAGAGGTCTCAAAAGTTTAAGTATGTAGGGTGTGCCTGGACGCACCATCTTTAAAAATGGAGTATTAATACCTTATATCAACGAAGTGAAACTTCGTTGTCTACCGTTGGTTTTCAAGTGTTTTTGGTAGACAACGACCTTTACGGGCGTTGATCCGTAGTAACAAGGAGACATTTTTATGACATCGGCTAAACAATGCAAGATGGTATTAACCACCATCTTATCTGCATTTTTATTATCCGCATTGCTAAATGCTGGCCCGGCCCTGGCAGGACCGTCCGGCAGCCCCTTTAACCTCCTTCCTGAGGATGATAAGGTACGCGTGGTAAAGATACTACAGGACGTTTCTAAAAAGAAGGGCATGCCGACACGCGAGATGCATCGGGAGTTCTGGATTATCTGGGAGAAGCTGAAACGCTGGCCAGAGGCGGATATACAGGACCTTCGGGACTACCTGGTGGGGCCTTCTCTCATCTATATGAGATACGTCTGGGAGGATGCGCTGGACTCACTTCAGGCCGGTGCACCCCAACATAGTACAGACAGGGCCAAATACGAGAAGAGGCTGTTGGCACTCGGCATCATCGCAAATGAAGAGATCCAGAAGAACGAGGACATGATTAGCCGAATCGCATACAAAGAGCCCCTTACCACAGCCGACGGGCGGGAATACGTGGTCACGGAGGCAGGCATAGAATTGGTCCTCACCAGCCTTATGGATGCCAGCAAGAGGATAGATCGGCTATTCAGCAAGGAGTTCGTGGAGTAGGCACTGTATTAGCTTCTATTCATATATGATACTTGTAGGCCATCAGGGTGCCCTTGGTGAAAAGGGCGTTAAATACCAATCCTTCGGATTCGATGCGCTCCCTGCCGCCCTCTTCCCTGTCTATTACGCAGATGACGTTATTTACCACGGCACCAGCCGAGCGCAGGATCTCTACCCCGTGTACGGACTGCCTCCCCGTCGTGACCACGTCCTCTACCAACAGGACCTCATCGCCCCTGGATAGATGCCCCTCTATCTGACGTGTGATGCCATGACCCTTGGCCACCTTCCTTATGATTACAAACGGTAGCCCTGTGTTTATGGACAGTGCAGTGGCAAGGGGCACCGCACCTATCTCCATCCCCGCGAGTCTTTTGGTTCCAGGCGGGACCATCTCTGCCATATAACTGGTTATGTCCTCCAGAAGCCCTGGTTGGGTCTCAAAGGCATATTTATCGAAGATGTAGTCGCTCTTCTTACCAGAGCTAAGGATAAAATCGCCCCTCTTGTAGGCGACCTCCATTATCCTCCTACCCAGTTCTTCTTTTGCTGATGCTGACATGTTACTCCTGTTGGTGCAGGGATACACAAAAGAGTTGTATAGGGACACAATATATTGTGTGCCCCTA
>JBHICS010000160.1:0-4050 GCA_046759685.1 Candidatus Brocadiales bacterium
TGTAACGGTATTTTCCTAGTAACAGGTTCTTGACTAAATGGTTTTATCGTAACAGTTATACAAACAGTCTCGCCAGGCTTTACCTCTCTTTTCTCCACACGTATGTCCTGTATCTGAGCCATCTTACGTTCTGACGAGACTTCTGCTTCTAAGTCAATTCTCTCTATCTTCACATCTTTGAAATTATTGTTCATTATTAAAGATATTGGCTGGGTTATGTAATATACCGGAAACCATGTGGGGTGGGGCTCATAAAATATATTCTCCACCTTTATGGGCCTTTCCATAGAATCAACATAGATGGACAGACTCAACCTTACGGTCTTATCCCCAGTTTGCCGCTCTGTGGCCAACAGACCGCTTTCCGTAGCCCACTGAACAAGGGTTTGTGTCAGAAATCTATCATCTACAACATCAAAATTGTACTCGGCATCTTGTGCACCTTTAACGCTGACGTGGCAAGGTATCATCCTTGCGAATTCGCCAATGCTGCCGGCCAACGCCGTCTTCCTGTCTTGTGAGATACGGCCTACTGTCTTTGTAGGGGTGGCTATTTTAAGTGATGTAGACCGGCTTGGCAGTACGGCGTATACATAGGCACCGGCCATGGGCATATCTGTTTTGCCTGATTGGATGAACGGGTGTCCGAAGGCCAAGATGTTTTTACCTTCGCGATAGGTGACAGTGCCAACGGCAGCAGCATTTACGTCGCCACAAGCAAGTACGGTCGCCACGGCAGACCCTGGTACAAGCTCAGTCGCATCCCCGGTATGTTCAGATGACTGCCCACCACCCTGAACAGGAAAGAGTCCATATCTTTCCAAGGCAAACGACATGTCTTTTAAGACCCTTTGGTCAAACCCTGAGATAACGAGTGGCGTCCTGATAGGCATGAGACGAAGAGGGTGAGACTCTGATTGCCCACGCGCCACCAACGTCTCTTTTACAGACGGTTCCTGTATAGACAGTGACGACTCCCATGGGGTTATTGCGGGGGCGGGCCCTTTTTCCACGTCGTTCATGGTGAGATTCAGAACATTAAGCATATCTTTTATCGGCGTTACCCCGGCAATCGCCTCCTTTGCAAAACTCCAGCCGTATGACACTGCCCCGATGATCTTGCCATCCACGTACACGGGGCTACCGCTCATTCCGGATATTATACCCGTCTTGTCCAGGGGATCTCCAAGCATCTTAATCAGTATCAAGTCGGTCTTGGCCTCCCAGTTCTTCAGAACACCAAGAACCTCCACGTCAAATGTGTCTATCTTGTCCCCCAAAAAGACCGTCTTGCCATATCCTTTCATCCCGGCCCTTAGCTCCTCGGTACCGAGAATTGAAGCACCCGGTGCCGGTGTACCGCCGGCACCAATGACTACTGGAATGGCTAGTAACAAAAGGAAGATGCTGGATAAACGTCTGAAAGGCATACGGTTAGTCCTGCGGTTGTAAGTACAAGTCAAATTAGTAATTTAAACCAAAACAAGTTTACCAATTGTTACAACCTTTGTCAAACAGTAGATGCATGGCCATATTCCTTAAACGATTGAGAATGGTTGATATTGCCCTCCGAGGGTGATATAATCCTTTTGTTCGCAATGGATACCAAATTGCTTGACACAAAACACAAAACCCATTACTGGGATCACCTGAATACGGCCGCAGAGGCCCTGAAGAGGGGTGAACTGGTGGCCTTCCCCACAGAGACCGTCTATGGCATCGGTGCCAACGCCCAAGACAGCGAGGCGGTATCAATGTTGTACGACGTCAAGAGTAGGCCCCGTGAAAAGGAGTTTGCGCATCTCATCTCAGACCAGGAAGAAATCAGAGACCTTGTAGTGAACATACCCCCTCATGCAAGAACCCTGATGAAAGAATTCTGGCCGGGCCCACTCACCATCATCTTTCCAGGCCCAGGAGGGAAGGACATAGGCGTACGTTTTCCTGCACATAAGGTAGCACAAGACCTCGTAAGGTTGGCTGGCGTCCCCGTCCTTGCCACTAGCGCCAACATATCAGGTGAGCCACCAGCAACAAACGCGCAAGAGGTCTTGGAGTATTTCGGTGGTAAGATGGGAATAATACTTGACGGGGGTTCGAGCACAATAAAGACGCCTTCCACCGTCATTAAAGTCACCCGAGAATCGTACCTTATGCTCCGTGAAGGTGCGATTCCGGAGGAGAAAATAATAAGCTGTCTGCGTACAACGGTTGAGGTAAACCAATGAAGATAGCCCTTGCGTCCGACCATAGAGGTTACGAATTCAAAAACAAGTTATGTCATCTGTTGTCGGAACATGGATACTCAGTAGCTGATTACGGCACGGACGATTCCGCGAAATCGGTAGACTACCCGGACTATGCCTCCAGGGCTGCCAGGGCCGTTTCACGTAAAGAATGCGAACGCGGCATTCTGGTTTGCGGCACAGGCATAGGTATGTCACTGGCGGCCAACAAGGTCAAGGGCATTCGGGCCATAGTGGCCCATGACATCTATAGCACGGAGATGAGTCGTAGGCACAACGATTCTAACGTCTTGTGTATTGGTGCCGACCTGCTTGCCCCAGGCCCTATGGCAATGAAGATAATCCAGGTGTGGCTCGAAACACCTTTTGAGGGCGAGAGACATGCCCGGAGGGTAGAAAAGATAACGGACCTGGAGGGTTCATGACCTTATCTGCAACCTCTAAAGCTAACCTCGCCCAAAAAAAAGGCACTCACCTCAATGTAATCCTACTGGCACATACCCCCGAACCGGAGAAGTTGGTTGCACAGGCGGCAAAGTTGTGTTACAGCCCATCCACAATCGAAGAACTGAGGGAAAAGATTGAGAAAAAGGACCAGGAGAAGTTCGTCAAGAAGCTAATCTCTATGGGGCATATGTCACCCATAGAACACATATCTTTTAGTTTCGGGGTAGAGGGCATATCCCGCGCATGCACGCACCAACTCGTGAGGCACAGGGTGGCCTCCTACTCACAACAGAGCCAGCGCTACGTGGGTAAGCATAGTAAAAAGGCGGGAGAGACCTTTGAATTCATCGTCCCCCCCAGCGTAACAGAAGTAGGAAAAAAGGAGTGGTTTGAGGCCAAAATGGCAGAGATTCAAAGATGGTACGACGAGCTGGTAGAGGCATTGGGTGATAAGGGAGAGTCTACCTACGAGGACGCCCGTTTTCTCCTGCCTAACGCGGCCGAGACCAAGATCGTCATCACCATGAATGCCAGGGAACTCCTCCACTTCTTCAGGGTTAGGTGCTGCAACCGCGCACAATGGGAAATAAGGGGAATGGCCATAGAGATGTTGCGCATAGTTAAGGGAATAGTACCCTCCATCTTCAGCAATTCTGGCCCAGCCTGTGTGAGAGGTGCATGCAGCGAAGGCCCCCTTACGTGTGGCAAGATTGAGGAAGTAAGAGAAACATTTAAAAGACTTTAGAATATGCCCAATACCTTTAAGGCCAACTGTGCTACCACTGCTATAGGAAGTTTTCCCCATTTAGACCCAGACGCCGCCTTTAGACTCATCACACAGACCCTTCCTGAGGTCCCTTGCTGGCCACAACTCCCAAAGAGGGGCATACAGGAGGAGATGTGCGTACAGTACACTGAGGGAATGCCGTTCTTTCGCCTAGTCCCTGAGAAAAAGCGGTTCTACCTGGGGGCATGTGAGGACGTTGCCGAACTGGAGCATCTCTATGAGAAGTTTTCAGACAACGACTTCAATAGCTTTGCCTTATCACCAGAATATGCAGCAGGTCTCTACGTCCTGGAGAAACACCTGTCAGAATTCAAGAATATCAAGGCCCTAAAAGGGCAAATTGTCGGGCCCATCACACTTGCAGCCAACCTGAAGGACGAAGAAGGAACAGCAGCGCTCTTCAATGCAACCTACAACGATGCCGTAATAAAACTCCTGTGTCTTAAGGCGCAATGGCAGATATCCTTTCTCTCAAGGTTTAATCTACCTGTGATAATATTCGCCGATGAGCCGTACCTTAGTTGCATGGGCTCGGCATTTGCCACTGTTAGCAGAGATACGATTGTTAAC
>JBHICS010000161.1:0-4024 GCA_046759685.1 Candidatus Brocadiales bacterium
CACCCTCTCCGGACTGAAGAACACACGCTCTCCTGTAAAGGGAGAAGAGAACTCTACACCATCATCTGAGACCTTGGTAATATTCTTAAGTGAAAATACCTGATATCCACCACTGTCCGTAACAATAGTCCTGTCCCAGCCCATGAAGTGGTGAATACCTCCCAATTCCTTCACAACCTGCTCCCCGGGCCTGAGGCTCAAGTGATAGGCGTTGCATATTATGGCCTCTACGCCCAGCTCCTTGAGCTGAGCGGGCGTCAAGGTCTTTACCGTTGCCTGGGTCCCAACAGGCATGAAGACCGGGGTCTTTACTATTCCATGAGGCGTTTCTATCTCACCATATCTCGCCTTCGAACCACTGTCTTTTTTAAGTAACCTAAACCGCAAAAGGAAGCCCTCTCCACCTGCACACCCTTCCGATTATACCTCGTGAGTCGGCAGACGGATGCAGGTGGGCTACCGATATACCTTTACCAATTCTATCCCGGGATAATAGTGTCTCAGTACCTCGAACCATTGATAACCCTCCTCAGCCATCTTCTGGGCACCATATTGGCACATGCCCACGCCGTGCCCCCATCCACTTCCTTTAAACCTTATCATACGACCTTGGTCTTTTGTGGAGAAGATGGTCGAGAAGACGGCGTTTGGACCCACAAGGAGCCGAAACTCGTTTGCCCCCATCCTAAGGTCTCCCTTGGCATGCCTTATCTTGACCGTGGAGCTGTGCCCGCCGGGTCCAAAGCCAACAGGTACCACAGAGGACACACCCTTTAGCCCCGGATATGCCTTACCTAGTTTCCTTTCAAGGTCCGCCTTACTAATGTCCGCCTTCCACTTGTAGTATTTCGACCTATCACAGAATCCACATTCTACGCCACTGAGGGGTAATATGCTTTTATCCCCAAACACATGGGCCGCATCCTCTGTATGCCCGCCACAAGTGCTGTGGAAATAGGCTGGAAACAGCTTGCCCTCATAAAACATGACTATACCCCTGGTCTCCGCCACTATCTTGTTGAGCCTCCAGCTCTCTTTTTCAGTCCCACGATAGGCCAGATGCAAGGAGTCAAGGTCTTTTTGCTCAATCCTTCGATAAAGCGCATAGGACCTGGCACTGATGGCCTGTGCCATTAAGGCCTCCCTGTCCCAGTAACTGGGCATCTCACTCCCCAGGACGCCTTGAACATACTCCTCTATATCGAGGCGATTCACCGCCCTCAACCGATTCGAAGGCTCGGCAAACAGAGAGACCTCTCCGCGATAACGGGTCCCATCCAGCTCCACCGCGCCGTCCCTCCGACTTACCACCTTGACACCAGCGGTATGAAACCTATTTTCTCCAAGTATCAAATCCTCGCCATGGAAGGAGGCCATTGCCTCTTCAAGTCCATTCCCCCAAAGGAGCGTCCTGCCACTATTCGCATCAACCAGCCTGTAGGGCGAATGCACCGCAAGCCTAGCGGCATTTGCCTTCTTCAGTAGCACTATCTGCACCTCCGGAGCGTTTGGCCAATAGGCCTCATAACGATAGACCGGTCTCCCACAGGATGAGAAACAAAGGATTAGTGCAAGAAGTAACGCCTGTTTCCTTACCATCGGGTGGTCATACTTGTGGTCAAGCCTCAGACGAAATCCTCCTCATCTCCATGCACAACATAACACATGCACATGCCACCCGCTCCCAGGCTCGTTCCGAGCCTTTCAACTCCCTTTATAAAGATATTTAGTAGTGGGGCTATAGCGCTCGTTCTCGCTAAATATACACCCACAGTAAGACTGCAAGTATAGACACCGCTTTCTGGCTAACTCACGACTTTCAAAGTAGAGGTGACGGTAGTCCATATAATAAAATGGCAGGCCCTCTCTGCGCGAGGCCTCTTCTCCAGCCTCTTTCAATAGTTCGTGCTTTTGTCTGGCGCTAAAGAGTAGCGCCGTGCTGAATGCGTCAAAGCCGTTGGTACGGGCATGTCTGGCCGTAGCAATAAGTCTCATCTTATAACAATCACTACACCTGTGGGGCGCATCATATTGTTTAACCGTATTGAGGAACTCGTCCAGCCCATATTCCTCGCAATAATGAACTGGCATGGGGGAAGACTCTTGATAGACCTTTACCGACTTCATTCTCCTGCGAAACTCAAGCAGTGGATGTATATTTGGATTATAAAAAAAGCCTTCTATCTCAATACCGTCTTTCTTCATCTCTTCTAACGGAGCGCAGACGCAAGGGGCACAGCAGATGTGAAGCAGGAGTCTCATGTGCTATTGCCTTTATTTCCTGATAGAAAAGAAAGCTGACTACCAGGCTCGCCAGGTGCTGTGTATCCCAGACAGGCATATGCACGGTCCGTAACCTTTCTGCCCTTTTGTGTTCTAATCAAGAAACCGGCCTTAAGCAGATAGGGCTCCACCATGTCTACAAGGGTATCTGGCTCCTCATGAAGAACTGCTGCTATCGCCTCCAAACCCACTGGGCCACCCTTATAATTATAGATTATTGTCTCTAAAAATTTCCGGTCCAATATCGAAAGCCCTTCCTCATCAATGCCCTCTAGACGTAGGGCATCGCACGCAACATGCTTTGTTATTGTACCCTCAGACCTTACCTCGGCATAGTCCCTAACCCTCCTGAGAACTCGGTTAGCTATCCTGGGCGTACCCCTTGCGCGCTTTGCAATCTCCAACACGCCGTCCTCATCAATAGGCACACCAAGAAGTGCCGCAGAGCGCTCCACGACCCTCGAGAGCTCCTCTACCGTGTAAAAATCCAGTCCCCTCTGTATCCCAAATCTCTCCCTAAGTGGTGAGGACAGAAGACCCGCCCTGGTAGTCGCACCAACCAGGGTAAACTTCTCCAGCCTCGAACGGTAGCTACGCGCATTTGAACCCTTGTCAAAAATAATGTTTATAGAATAGTCCTCCACGGCAGAATACAGATATTCCTCCACCGCCTTCGGCAAACGATGTATCTCGTCTATGAAGAGAATGTCTCCCCTTTTCAGATTTGTAAGTATGCCTATCAAATCCCCACCCTTATCAAGGGTAGGACCAGATGTGGTAACTATATCCACCTCCATCTCTGCAGCAATTATGTACGCGAGGGTCGTCTTGCCCAACCCTGGTGGACCAAAGAGAAGGACGTGGTCCACTACATCGGCCCTTTTCCTGGCGGCCTCTACGGCAATGCCAAGGGATTCTACTACCTGTGACTGACCAATATATTCCGATAACCTCCCGGGCCTCAGGCTACATGCGTCTCCCCCACCGGAGGGAGAAGCTGGGGATAAGGCTTCACGTGTCTCTGGCGGCACCATTATGGGCCTCCTACACTAAATTACACCAATTTCCCCTCACCATATCACATCGTTACAACTTCCGGCTCCTATAAACCTCTTCAAACAACCCCTCAGGCGAACTTATTTGTGGATGCCTCTCCATGGCTTCTTCGACCATCCGATTTGCCTCGCCGGACTTGTACCCAAGCTGCTGGACCAGTACCTCCACAACCTGCTTTTTCAAGTCCTCGGGCTCGCTTACCTCAAGGGGCGCCTCTTCACTCATCAGTGCATATTTTGCCACCTTACCGTTTAGTTCAGCAACAATCTTTTCTGCAGCACGTCCCCCAACCCCCTTAAGTCTCTTCAAGGTATGCACGTCCTTGTCCTCGATGGCTCTGGCTATCCTGCTTATGGGTATCGTGAGGGCATCTACCGCTGTTGATGTACCTATACGGTGCACAGTAAGGAGTTTCTCAAAAAACTCTCTCTCAGGTTCACTATTAAAGCCTACAAGAACAGGTCTTGGCTGTTTTTCCGCCTGTTGGTAAGAAATATAGAGCTCTATCTCTTCACCAATCTCTTTTGTATTATACGTTGACCTTACCACGGCAGGTAGTCGGACCTCGTATCCAACACCGTTTGTTAATAAAACTATCCTGTCGTCTTCCTTCTTTATCAGTGTGCCTTTAATGTACCGAATCACGGGATGTAAAAGGCGGATTCACGCCAAAAAGTCATACCAG
>JBHICS010000162.1:0-4013 GCA_046759685.1 Candidatus Brocadiales bacterium
CTTTTCGATATAGTACATTGGGCCACCCCTGACACCGTAGAGTCCCCTATCTCTATAGGTGATTGCCAACACACACTCGGAGTACTTTGTGGCCATGCCCATGACGGCCACCAACCACATCCAGAGCATGGCGCCTGGCCCGCCTATGGAGATGGCGGTGGCGACGCCTACAATGTTGCCGGTGCCGATGGTAGACGACATAGCCGTGCTTATGGCCTGGAAGTAGCTTAGTTCCCCGATATGGCCGACGTCTTTTGCAAGGATATAGTGAAAGGCCCGGTAGAAACCTCGCAGCTGAATAAAACCGAGCTTTATAGTGAGATATACACCCGTCCCTGCCAGAATGGCGCTGAGGGGGAGTCCCCAGAGGTAGGTAGATATCGTCCACAGGACATGACTAACGGTTTCCATTTTACATGGGTGTGTGTCAGGAGGATGAGGATAATGTATATGACCTGACTTAGAATTGAATCAGGGAGAAGACATCGCGACCCTCCAGGGCCTTCCGACCGTTTAGGAAGGTGAGTTCTATCAGGAAGGCACAGCCTATTATGTGGCCACCCATGGACTCAACCAGCTTACAACTGGCGGCCATGGTGCCGCCGGTGGCAAGGACATCGTCTACCATTAGCACCTTTTGTCCAGGCTTTATTGCATCCTCGTGTATCTCCAAAGTGTCTGTGCCGTACTCTAGCTCGTATGTCATGTTCTTCGTCTTGTAAGGTAGTTTGCCCTGCTTTCTTACGGGCACGAACCCTGCCTTAAGGTTAAGGGCGATGGGTGGGCCGATTATAAAACCCCTTGCCTCTGCTGCTACCACTACTGAGACATGGTTGTCTCGGTAGTGGTCAGAAAGCCTATCTATAGCCGTTTTAAGCCCCTGTGGGTCATGCAGAAGCGGGGTGATATCTTTAAAAACGATGCCTTTTTTGGGGAAATCTGGCACGTCTCTGATTAGCGCTTTAATATTGTCTGTGGTCAAGGTATTCTTTTGCTCCTTAGTGATAAATAGCTAATGGCAATGGTCTTGGGTCTCGCAGGGTCATGCCAAAGGCAGATTCGCCTCTGGCGAACTTAAGCCCTGCGGTGATTAAACATCCCCGCAATCCATCCCAGGGCGACCCGCCCTTGCAGCTGCCCCATTTATAGGGCTTTATGGGCTCGATAAATCGAGCAGCTACATACTTACAGGAAGTGGTCGTAAGGTGCGTTGAGACGCACGTACATTACTATCGGGATGGCTTGGTAGATAGATGTGGGCGAAGTGCCGACTTCCTTTAAGGTGTTATTTCTTGCCTTTCACTCTTCCCGTGAGATTATGCTGTGGAGTTTGCGTAAGGCGTCTCTCTCTATCTGTCGGACGCGCTCCCGACTAAGGCGGAGCTCTTTTCCTATATCTTTCAGGGTCATTGGTTCGCCCGCACCCAGTCCAAAACGCCTCCTTATGACATCTGCCTCTCTCTCTCCTATAGCAGATAGAAGCCCATTCATTCTCTCCTTTTCAAACGCCTCGAACACCTCTTCTTCCGGAGTTTTGACGCGTTGATCAGCGATACCGTCTATTAGGGACCATACGCTATCGAGGTTTGGGGCAGGTAGGTCCCGGGGGGGAATTGTTTTCTGTGAGGTGTTTTCCTCCGTACCAGCCTTCTTTTTAGGCCCTGATGCTTGTCTCCTTTCGGCCCTATAGGCGGGTATCCGAATGGTTTTACTGGTGTTGGTGAGGGCGCGCTTTATTGCCTGTTTAATCCACCATGTAGCGTAGGTGCTAAAGCGGTAGCCGGCCTTGTAGTCGTATCCCTCTACTGCCTTGAGCAGCCCGACATTGCCCTCTTCTATAAGGTCGAGGAAGGGAAGTCCGTGATGGAGGTAATGCTTTGCGATACTTACAACTAATCGGAGGTTAGCCCTTATGAGTTTCTCCCTGGCCTTTTGGTCTCCGTTAGAAACCTTGCGTGCCAGGTTCCTCTCCTCGGCAGGAGTAAGCAATTTTACCTTGTTAATATCCTTTAGGTATATCTGGAGATCTGGCTCTACCCTTGCCATGGGTTTCTCCCTGGAGGGTCTTTATGAAGAGGTGCCCTCTGTATTCTCAGCTTCTTGAAGGGCCTCTTTCCCAGACGCTTCTCCCTCTTGAGTGGTTTTTGAGACCTGCTTTATGCTTAAGCCTAATTTCCTAGCAGGGGCGTCAAGCCGTATTATCTTTACTTCTACTTCGTCGTCTATGGATACTATGCCCTGGGGGTCGCTTATCTTTTTGTCGGACATCTCCGAGACATGAAGTAGCCCCTCGACCCCCTTCTCCAATTCAACAAAGGCGCCAAAGTTGGTGAGTTTTGTAATCTTGCCCTTGACGATATTGCCCACCTGATATCTGTTAGGGATGTCGTTCTCCCAGGGGTCCTGCTCCAGCTGTTTCATACCGAGGGCTACACGCTTCTTTTCCTTGTCTACTGACAGCACCACGGCCTCTATGGTGTCACCCTTCTTGAGTACCTCAGCGGGGTGGGTTACCTTCTTCGACCACGATATGTCAGAGACGTGGAGAAGCCCATCTATACCGTCCTCTATTTCGATAAATGCCCCGTAGTTGGTGAGGTTTCTGACCGTTCCGGCAACCTTCTTGCCAGGAGAGTATTTTTCTTCGATATGGTCCCAGGGGTTATCCTCGGTCTGCTTCACGCTGAGGGAGATTTCCTGTTTTTCTTTATTGACCTTTAGTATTACCACCTCCACCGTATCCCCTATAGCAACCATCTCAGACGGATGGTTTATTCGCCTGGTCCAGGACATCTCCGATACGTGGACCAGACCTTCTATACCGTCCTCCAGTTTAACAAAGGCTCCGTATGGCATTATATTGACCACCTGCCCAGTAACCTTGGTGCCAACGGGATATCGTTCTTCCACCTTTACCCATGGGCTCTCTGTCTTTTGTTTGAGGCCCAGTGCAATCTTTTCCTTCTCTTTGTCTATCCCCAGTATCCGGACCTCTATCTCCTGGCCTATAGTCAGCATTTCTGAGGGATGGCTTATACGGCCCCAACTCATATCCGTAATATGGAGAAGACCGTCCAAACCGCCCAAGTCAACAAAGGCCCCAAAGTCGGCTATGTTCTTTACCACACCCTTGCGAATTTCCCCGACCTGCACCTCCGCCAGAAGCTTTTGTTTTAGTTCTTCTCGTTCTTCCTCCAGGAGCCTTCGGCGTGATACGACGATGTTTTGCCTGCCCTCGTCTATCTTAAGTATCTTACAGGTTACATCCTTCCCGATGTACGCCGCTATGTCTCCTGGTGGCTTTATGTCTATCTGAGAGGCGGGTAGGAAGACGGGTATGCCGAGGTCAACCAGCAGGCCACCCTTTATCTTTCTGGTGACGCAGCCGGTGACTACGTCTCCTTCCTTATATTTTGTGACGATCTTTTCCCAACCCCTTATGCGGTCTGCCTTCCGCTTTGAGAGCTTTATTAACCCGGAGTCATCCTCTACTGCTTCAAGGAGTATCTCTATTTCGTCACCAACCGTTATCTCAGCGAGGTTGTCAAATTCTTCATTTGGTATTACGCCCTCCGATTTGTATCCACAATCGATTATCACCTCAGCTGGCGTGAGGGCAAGGACCTTTCCCTTAAGGATAGAGCCCACCTCAAAATGCTTTATGGACTCTGCATAGATCTTTTCCATATCCTCTGGCAGACTAACACCAAGCGCCTCTTCAACTTCGCTTTCGACTTCCTTCATGTCGATGTCATATTCTCTAACTACGTCAATTCTAAGCATGTATCCCCTTCTCTAAGAATTAAAATTAGCACTTTTTCTTAAGAAAACCCTGAAGCCTTAACATATTCGACGCCACTTCCTCTTTAAACTCTTCGGTGGAACTACCGCAATAAAGGGGCTCACCAAAAGCAACCTTTATAGGGTGAAATCTGAAAAATTTCCTCGTCCTGGGCCATGCCTCGAAGGCGCCATGAATTACTGCTGGCACCACCGGCGCGCCCGCCCTGTTT
>JBHICS010000163.1:0-3984 GCA_046759685.1 Candidatus Brocadiales bacterium
TTTCTCTGGTGAGGACGGTCAGCTGTTCGATTTTATGGTAAGAGGTGAGGGGGAGGCAACCTTCCGTGAGCTGGCAGATACCCTGGACGGAGGCAGGGATTTTGATTCCATCCTGGGGCTGTCTTATAAGGTTAATGGCGAGTGGCGCCATAACGGCCGGAGGCCGACGCTGGATGTAAAGACCATAAAATTACCGGATAGGTCAAAGAGGATATGGAAGAACTATGGATATCTTCACTATGTCGCCGACACGGTGGAGAGCTCCAGGGGCTGCACCTTCACCTGCAACTTCTGCAGCATGCAACACATGTACGGTACCTCGTTCAGGACCTATGACATTTCAAGGGTGATGGAGGACATCGAAAACTGCAAGAGGGCGGGAGGTAACATGCTGTTTTTCGTAGACGACAACATTACCCTAAATCCGAGAAGGCTTTTAGAAATTTGCAAGACAATAGTCAAAGAAGGCCATAACGACATGCACTACCTGGCCCAGGTAAGCTGCAAGGGCATCGCCACCGTACCGGAACTGTCAAAGGCCATGAAGGATGCTGGATTTCTGATGGTCTTCCTAGGCATAGAGAACGTCTCAAAGCGTAATCTTAACCAACTCAATAAGGGAGACATATTAGCAGACAGCAGGAAGGCCATAAAGTACCTGCATGACGCAAAGGTACTGGTAATAGGCGGGATGATCCTCGGTAACCCTGAGGATAACTACGAGGACATTAAGGATAACTTCGATTTCTTTAGAGACCAAACTGTAGACGTATACTTCGACCAGGTGCTGACCCCGTACCCTAAGACAGGAATACGGGAAGAACTCCTGAAGGCCGGCCTTATAGCAAACCTTCACGATTTTACAAAATATAATGGATTCTGGGCCAATATCAGTACAAAACACCTCTCACAAAAGGAACTGACCTTCCTCAGATGGAAACTCCACCGTGACTATTTCACACTCGCCGAACCAACACCCCTATACAGGGGAGTGATGGGCCTGGGCTACTACTACCGAATGTACAAGGTTCTCAGAAAGAATATAAATGTCTGGTGGAACACAGAAAGGAAGGTCTTTGAGCAGGAAATGGAGATGTACCGCAAGGTAAATGAATATCTTTAGCCTTGTCCGATTTTTTGCCTCTATGAATAATCTTGCTATAGCGTGCGAGTTTGTCTAACTCGTACGGAGTTGTTTACCGCTCAATTTTCTTGGGGATCTCATAAGAACAAAAACCTAGAAAGGATCCAATAGCTATGCGGGAATGGTTTCCAATACTTGCCAGACACTTTAATTGGGATGTGAAAGATAGCGTCGGACATATAAACGTCAAATACCTGGAGAAAGAAGACCCCAGAACAGAAAAAACTGCAGACGTTTATATTGAAAATAGCAGCGATTTTGCCGTTATTCTTGAGATATTTCGCGAGCCGGGACAGACATGGGCAAAGATTGAAAGTGGCAAAATAACTAAGTTCGGCAACCACCGAGTCTTAGAAGCGATAAGCCCCAGCGTTTGCCCTGTAAAGACTGATTGAAAGAAAGCCAAGTAAGCGGCCAAAGCATCCACCATAAGACAGATGCTCCGTGGTGAAAGTTGTCTCCTTGAGGGGCTAATCGGTCGTCGCTGCCTCGCACTCACACTCAAGCGCCAGGGCCTGTGAGATTCGGCTCTTATCCCTGTATACGGTTATCCCCTTACACCCACTCTTGTAGGCCAGCATATAGGTCTTCTCTACATCCTCTTTTGTGGTGGTGGACGAGAAATTTATGGTCTTAGATACCGCATTGTCCGTGTACTTCTGAAATGCCGCTTGCATTCTAACATGCCACTCTGCAGGGATATCCCTTGCAGTTACAAATACCCGTTTTATTCTGTCTGGTATATAAGGGATAGACTGAATGGAGCCTTCTTTTGAGACCTCCTCCATAAGCCTGTCGGAGTAGAATCCCTCCCGATGGGAGGTTTCGATAAAGAAGTCATAGACCTCAGGGATAAATTGTTCATCTAGGATGCGCCTTCCAAATGAAAAGGCGAATATAGGTTCGATGCCGCTGGAACAGCCGGCTATAATGCTAATGGTGCCAGTTGGGGCGACGGTGGTGCGAGAGGCATTTCTATAGCGCGAGCCTCCAGACCTATCGTACAAACTACCAGAGAAGTTAGGAAACACACCTCGCTTCCTTGCCAGTTCTATTGATGCAGCGTTGGCCTCGCGTGAGAAGAACTTCATCAACTCCTCTGCTACCTCAAGGGCCTCATCTGAGTTATAAGGAATGCCCATCTTTATAAGCAGGTCGGCAAATCCCATGATGCCAAGCCCTATCTTCCTGTTACCCTTGGTTATTGCCTCAACCTGGGGGAGCGGATACTTGTTTATGTCTATGATATTGTCAAGGAAGTGCACCCCATGTCTTATCACTTCCCTGAACCTGTCCCAATTAATCCCGGGTTTCTTGTCTTTACTGAACATCCTGGAGAGATTTACAGAGCCCAGCACACAAGACTCGTATGGCAACAGGGGTTGCTCGCCACAAGGGTTTGTGCCCTCTATTATGCCAACCTTAGGCGTAGGGTTGGTAGCGTTTATGGAGTCAAGGAATAGTATACCAGGCTCTCCTGTCTTCCATGCCTCCACTACCAATTGTTCAAAAACCTCCTTGGCCCTAAGCCTCTTCACGGGCTTTCCGGTACGCGGGTTAATTAGCTCATACTCTCCGTCTTTCTCCACTGCCTCCATGAAGTCGTTAGTCACGCCCACAGAGATGTTAAAGTTGGTAAGGACACCCTGCCGGCTCTTGCAATCTATGAACTCAAGAATGTCAGGGTGTTCGACATGAAGCACGGCCATGTTGGCCCCTCGGCGGAATCCACCCTGGTTAATAACCTCGGTGGCCTCATTGAATATCCTGATGAAGGAGACCGGGCCGCTGGCAGGGCCTCCTGAGGTGCTAACTATATCGTTCTTTGGCCTAAGCTTGGAGAAAGAGAACCCTGTGCCACCTCCACTCTGATGGATAATGGCAGAAAATTTTACCATCTCAAAGATATGCTCAATTGAATCCTCCACAGGAAGAACGAAACATGCAGCCAACTGTTGTAGCTCTCTGCCGGCATTCATTAGCGTAGGTGAGTTAGGCAAAAACTCAAGTGAAGCCAGCATATCGTAAAAGGCCATTTCCGTCTCTTGGACACCTCCACCGTAGAAGGTGTCTGCACTAGCAACATTTCGCGCCACACGCTCAACCATCTCTTCTGGAGACTCAACACAACGACCTTGCGCATCCTTCCTCAGGTACCTCTTTTTCAGTACCAGAAGGCCTGTTGGTGATAACTGTATTTTTTTAGTTCTTTTTCTCATAGCTAGACCTTTGGGAAACGCGGACCACAATAGGCAAGTTTCGGCACAGCGGATGCGTTCCTCGTTGCACTTTTAGTATTACAAATACTCCTTTTTTAATTATAGGGGTCTCCCATATGGCAGTGGGCAGCACTATGGCCTTCGGTCTAAGACTACAGGGCTCAAGGGCGCCGTCACAATTGGAAAAAGGCTATATGCATCTCTACTATATAGTGTACCATATAATGACTAATTGTCCATATGATGTATGACTTCATTTAGAGGCGTAATGTGGAGGACAAAGCAATACCCCGGAAGAAGTGCTTAAGACTTAACCCCTTACTCCTAGAGTAGAATTCTGAGATGAAGTAGACTGAAGAGCAACGTTTTGCAGGAGGATCGAGAAATAAATATCTGTGCGTCGGTAAAAAAAGGTCTATTTGAGGCCGTACCTCTCCAGCTTTCTATAAAGTGTGCGTTCGCCTATACCCAGGAGCTTGGCAGATGCGCCTCTATTACCCTTAACAGATGCCAGGGTATTCTTTATGAGCCTTCGTTCCATTTCTGCCAAAGACATTCCCACCAGTGATTTCTGTTCATGAGCCTTCTCACCGACGTCAGCGAATATGTGGCCGGGAATAT
>JBHICS010000164.1:0-3951 GCA_046759685.1 Candidatus Brocadiales bacterium
AGGGAAATTCTAAGTCAAGCATAGAAAGCGTTTGACTTCATACACTTACGATTTAGAATGGTCTGTTATGAACATACTCATTACAGGTTCAAGCGGCTTTATCGGCTCCGCACTAACCAAAAGGTTCGCCGGGCACCGGATAATTTGCCTCGATAGGGTCCTGTATCCTGGTGATGACACTTGTGAATACAGGTACTGTGTTGATATTGCCAATAGAGGGGGACTCTATGATGCACTAAAAGACATCAAGTCACGGTTAGGCCCAAGACTCGACTGCGTATTCCATCTCGCCGCACACTATGATTTCTCCAACAAGAAGGACCGTCTGTATGAAGAGGTAAACGAAAAGGGCACTAGAAACCTCCTTGAGGCACTGGCCGATTTTGAGGTGGGGGTGTTTATCTTTTCCAGTAGCACCGCTGTTATGAAGGGACTCAATATAGCCGATTCTGGCATGGATTCTGGCGAGAAACTTAGTGAGTCGTTTCCCCTCGGCTCCCTGTTAGAATATGGTGAATCAAAGCGCCGTGCAGAGGAAGTGGTCATCAGCTTCAAGAACCATCTGAAAGTCTTCGTCGTACGTCTGGCTGGCGTGTATGCACAGGAATGCAGGCTAATACCGCTGGCCCATCAGATAGCATCAATCTATAAAAAAGACATTGGCTCAAAATTTTTGCCGGGAGGTGGTCTCGGGGGCATATCCTATGTCCACATTGAGGATGTAGTTGACGGTCTTGAGAGGATGATAATACTCAGAAGTCAAATACCTTCTGGCGCGGTCTACATACTTTCCGAGGAGGAGTATCTCCCGTATGCGGAGCTCTACGGACTCATTTCGCAGGGCCTTTACGGGGACAAAAGTGATTTCCGTCTGGTTTCCCTCCCTAACTGGCTTCTCAGGGGCAGTGTCCAGATCGCCAATTACCTTCGTTATATTCAAAGCGGCAAGGGATATTTCTTTAAGCCGTGGATGGTCAACCAATCACTCATCAAATATTGTTTCGACACAGGGAAGGCTAAAAAAGAGCTAGGTTGGAATACAAGGCACTCACTGCGAAACTGCATGGAAGATATGATCAGAGAACTCAAAACAGACCCCGAAATGTGGTTCAGGGTAAACAACATTCATCTATAATTGGGGTAAAGATGTTTAAATGCCTGATTGGTCGTAAACTGCAGATTTTTGGCTTTTTCGGTGTAGCGATGTGAGATATAATTGTTGGAAGATAACCTTTACTGAAGGATTCGTAGGTATGCTAAGTGCATGTCTTTACTGCCTTTTTGTGGCTGTCTTTGCTTGTATAGGCGAAGGGGCCTTGGCTTTTGAAGGGGAAGAAGGGGTATATTTATGTAGGGCGGCATATCCCTTAGACCAAAGGTGGCCCATAAAGGAGGGCCGGCGCCAGATACCAGGACAGAGAAAGGAGAAACTTACGGTAGGTGCCCTGTATTATATCTGGTGGGGATTGCTCCCTGGGGAAAGAAATATGTGGAAACTCGGTCACGGCTTAACCCCTTCCCTTGGAGAGTATTCCTCGAGGGACCCGAATATAGCCGAACAGCACATAAAATGGGCCACCGAGTACGGAATAAACCTCTTTGAGGTATCTTGGTCGGGTCCCGGACGTAGAGACCCTGGATTGGACAACGACGAGATAGACGCCGCACTCAGGGAGGGCTTATTAGCTGCCCCATCCATTAAACACCTAAAATTCTTGCTGGTATATGAGACGGAAAGGGCCCTCGTACAAGAGGCAAAGCAAATCGGGTATAATAATATTAGAAATGCCTTTATAGAAGACATTCTCTATGCAAGCGAAACATATTTTGATCACCCAAGTTACTTTAAACTCAATGGTAGACCGGTGGTCATGCTCTGGAAGGCAAAGGATGTCTTGGGTGACCTCCTTAAGGAAAACGGGAGGGGATTACAGGACGTGTTAGGCGAGGTGGAGGAAAGAGTACAGAAAGACATCTTTTGGGTCAGCTTGGGAGAGGACGTGTATGAACCAAAAGGGCCGCCTGTTGACGACCCCACATTGAACGCACTAGACGCTGTGGCACCACTCCTGGGAGACACGTTTCTCCCTGGAGAGGTTAAGACCTGGAGAAAGTACCTGGACAAGGTAGAGACGGGTTACGGTCTCTGGAACGCTGCGGGGAAAAAGCTAGGCTTTGTCCTTATTCCTTCAATAATTCCAGGCTTTGACGATAGGGCCTTCAATCAGGGCCAGAACAGGTTGCTAAAGATGGACCCCGACGGATTCTATCAGGCTATAAGTCTGGCAAAGAAAATAGCCGGAGAACGGGGTAAATGGGTATCTATCTACGGTTTTAATGAATGGTTTGAAAGTGGTGCTGTAGAACCAACAAATGAGTTTGGCCTCCGATTTCTCGAGACGTTGAGGGTGGCCGTGGGGGATTAGAGATGCGTAAGATTTCAATATTACTGCTGATAATAGTACTCAGTATGTTTGCTGGCGGCTCACAGGGCAACGCCCAGCATGACACCAGTAAAGACGACGCTATCACCCATTTTAACAAAGGTAACAAGTTTTACAGTGCGGGTAAATATAGCGAGGCAATCGGTCAGTTTAAAAAGGCCCTGGAACATAATCCTAAAGATGCCTCCTCTCATTTTGGCTTGGGCAACTCCTACTTTCTTAAAAAGGATTACAAGAAGGCACTTTCACATTACAAGGAGGTAATAAAGCTAAAACCAGAGTACGCCAAGGTGCATTACGCCATGGGTCTTGCCTATCGAAGGCTGGGCAGGAAGGAAGAGGCAGAGAGGGAGTTTGAGAAGTATAACCGACTGAGTAGGAAAAAGGTAGAAGGTCGCAGTACGGCGAAAAAAGCTGCAAAGGAAAAACCAAAGGCACGCAAGGAAGGGCCTCCCAAGGTTAGCCGTATTGAGAAAAAACCCTCTGGTGCGCCGGAGAGGGAACTTGCGGGCAGGCCACGTGCAGCAGACAGAGAGATCGCTGGAAGGCCACGTGCAGAAAGGGGGGAACTTGAATCACGGCCCCACGTGAAAAGGGTGGCACCCCCACCGAAAAAAAAGGTTGCAAAGGAACCTGTAGAGAAGAAAGCTCGGCCAAGAATAGTTAGAAAGAAAGAACCTGAAAAGGAGAAGGCAAAGCGAAAGGTTGTAAAGAAAAAGAAGGTCGAAAAGAAGAGGGAAAATGGCAACTTCATTACTCGAAGCACACGGGACTTATGGAACAGCTCCCCGGCGGGAAGGATATTTCTAAGTCTAATCGCATATACACTTGTAGCCCAAGCCTGGTTAGGCCTCGTTGTGGTGGTGTGCCTGATTTTCCTCTGGAGAAAGCGCTGAGGATGTGTGTGGGAGCCTTTGAAAGGCTATCCGTAGTGCCTTATTTTGTGTTATAGAAATTGTTAGAACATTGCATGGTAGAGAAACTGGACATTAATAAGATTATAGAGGAGCTTGGAGGCCACGGGTCCAAAAATATCTTACATACACACGGTATACGGGTAGCAGTGATAACGTGCGACACCTTTGTTGATTTCTATGATATCAATGACAAAAGCGATGAACTTTTATACCTCCTGAAGGGTAATATAAAGCTTGAGACCGAGCGTGGCCCTATTTATGCCAAAGAGGGTGAGTTGATAGTAATACCCAAGGGATTGAGACACGGCCCTGTACACGGTGAGAAGGCCGTGATGCTGGAGATTGAGAGGAGATAATATCGGGTATAAAGGAGTGACGCGATGGAGAAGGTAGTAATATTCGGCAAGGATGACTGCCCTTATACAATAGGTGCCAGAGACGACTTTGCCAAACGCGGTATCTCTGTGGAGTACATAAATGTAAAAAAGGACCCACAGGCAATGGAGAGGATGTTAGCGCTTTCAGCTGGCCGTCGGGAGGTACCGGTGATCGTAGAGGGCGAGAAGGTGACCGTCGGTTTTGGAGGCACA
>JBHICS010000165.1:0-3925 GCA_046759685.1 Candidatus Brocadiales bacterium
AAAAGCAGGGCCTGCTGTTATCCCGTGATGGAAGCCTGCCCAGTCTCTGGGATAGGCCCGAGCGAAAGCGCTCGCTTGTGAACATCTTGGCCAATATATACGGGGTTCCCAGGAGGGTAGCAGTTAGATAGAAGGAGTCGAAGACAACGGGCATAGGCTATCTACCACAACAGTGTTTGTGTTTCTTTCCACTGCCGCAGGGGCACGGCTGGTTTCTTCCTACTTTCGTCCCTGCGCGAATGGGTTCTACCCGCCTCTCTTGTTCGGCTGTTGTAGCGGTGGCTTGTGGCTGTGGCTTTTTCTCCATAAGCGAGGCATCCTGGTAGACAAAGTTCTCAACGTTCCATACCCTGTGTGCCAGATGAGGAGCGCCCTTTTCTATCCTTATCTTGAAGAGCAGGTCAATAAGTTCTTCTCTTATGGAGGACATCATAGTTTGGAACATGTCATAGGCTTCACGTTTGTACTCTATTTTGGGGTCTATCTGGGCGTAACCCCTTAGGCCTATGCCACTTTTTAGGTTATCCATTGCGAAGAGGTGGTCTTTCCACTTTGAATCTACCTTCTCCAGGATGAGAAATTGTTCGAGTTTCCTGATGTCATTTTCCCCTATTTCAAGCTCTCGCTGGTGGTAAAGCTCTGAGGCCTTCTCTACGAGTTGTTTGCTTATTTCTTCTTTCATCTTTCCAGCAAATTCTTTAGGGTCGGGCTCCACGCCGAACTTCTGACCAAACCATACGGCGAGGCTCTTCGTGTCCCACTCACTCTCATCTTCGCCGGGCATATCATAGTCCACGGAATCCAGTATGCAGTCCTCAATCATCTTCAGGACGTCTTTTCTCAGGTCTTTTCCCTCGAGGCAGTTCTGGCGCCATTTGTAGATGGTCTTCCGCTGTTCGTCCATCACCTCATCGTACTCGAGGAGGTGTTTACGAATCTCAAAGTTGTGTTCCTCTACCTTCTTTTGGGCACGTTCAATGGCGTTGGTGACCATGCTGTGTTCAATGGCCATTCCCTCTTCCATGCCGAATTTTTGCAGGAGCGAGCTCACTCTCTCCGAGGCGAAGATCCGCATCAAGTCGTCATCGAGGGCGACGTAGAATCTTGAGGAACCTGGGTCTCCCTGCCTGCCCGAGCGGCCGCGGAGCTGATTATCAATACGCCTGGCCTCGTGTCGCTCGGTGCCTATTACGTGGAGACCGCCCAGCTCGACCACTCCTTCTCCCAGAACAATGTCAGTGCCCCTACCGGCCATGTTTGTGGACACAGTAACATGGCCCATCTGGCCGGCCTTTGCTATGATGTGGGCCTCGCGTTCATGTTGTTTTGCGTTTAGGACTTCGTGCTTGATGCCCAGCCGGTTCAGCCTCTCGCTGAGCATTTCGGACTTTTCTATGGATACGGTACCCACCAAGATTGGTCTGCCGGCCTTGTGTTCCTCTGCAATCTCTTCCTCAACGGCCTTCCATTTCTCACTCTGCGTTCGATAGACCCTATCAGCGAAATTATCACGCTTGAGGGGCTTGTTTGTGGGAACGACCACTACCTGCAGTCCGTATATCTTATCAAACTCTGCTGCCTCTGTAGCAGCAGTGCCCGTCATACCTGCAAGTTTGTCGTATAGTCTGAAATAATTCTGGAGGGTAATGGTTGCGAGCGTCTGGTTTTCTTCTTTTATCTTCTGGTGTTCCTTGGCCTCTACCGCCTGGTGCAGGCCATCGCTCCACACCCTTCCTTCCATAAGCCGTCCGGTGAATTCGTCGACAATGACCACCTGACCGTCTTTCACGATATAGTCTGTATCTCTCTTGAACATGTGGTGGGCCCGAAGGGCTTGCTCGATGAAGTGTGGCCACTCCATGTTCTTTTCCGTATATATACTTCCTACGCCAAGTTGGTTCTCCACCTCCTCTATCCCTGCGTCGATGAGATGTGCCAGCTTTTCCTTTTCTTTTATCTCAAAATGCCTGCCCTTCTTCAGGCGGCGGGCGACGCGGTCGGCAATGTAATAGCGCTCTGTGGACTCCTCTGCGGGGCCTGAGATGATAAGCGGGGTTCGGGCTTCATCTACAAGGATGCTGTCTACCTCATCAATTATGGCGTAGTTGAGTTTTTTCTGTACCTGCTCTTCTACGCTTGAGCGCATGTTGTCCCTTAGATAATCGAAGCCGAACTCGTTATTGGTGCCATACGCGATATCGCACTGGTAGGCAGCCTTCTTTTCACTGTAGCTCTGGTTGCCCTGGATTGCGCCTGCAGACATGCCCAGGAACTCGAATACCGGGCCCATCCAGTCACGGTCCCTCTTGGCCAGATAATCATTTACCGTTATTATATGTACGCCCTTACCGGTGAGTGCGTTAAGATATGCCGGTAGTATTGCAACCAGGGTCTTACCCTCGCCCGTGGCCATCTCTGAGATCTTGCCTTGATGGAGGACTATCCCACCCAAGAGCTGGACGTCGAAATGGCGCATGGTGAAGGGCTCCATCTCAGGGTTCGGTGAGCGTGGTACACGGTTTGATGCCTCCCTGACCACGGCGAATGCCTCTGGCAAGAGGTCATCCAGGGTTTCGCCAGCCGCCAGCCTCTTTTTGAACTCGTCGGTCTTGGCCCTGAGTTGGGCATCTGACAGGGTCTTTATCTCTGGCTCAATAGAGTTTATCTGCTCCACCATGGGCCAGAGCTCCGCTAAGACCCGCTCATTGGCAGAACCGAAGATCTGGTTTATACCCTTTGTAATGTAATCAAATATCATAATCGTGCCTCAAGGCTATTATAGTGCATCTTTACAAAAATATCAAAATGGAAGGTGGAGATGCAGCCGCCCTCTTTATTGGTATGGAGGATGGGGTTGGAACGGAATCCCAATCCGCCTAAGGCGGACAGGTTCCTTGTTGCCTGCCCTAAACCTGTTGTTGCATATAGCATTACGATATAGTAACAGATTTGACCCATTTAATCAGAATCCATTACGAGTGTCAAGGTATTCTGTGTTTAGACAGGGGGTTACTGCTGGGGCTCGAGTTCGACGTAGTACTCTTGGAGGGATTTTACCTCAAGGGTCTCCTTAATCAGGGCTTCTATACCCTTTGTAGCAGCAGAAGCACCGGAGAGGGTAGTGAAGTATGGTATGTGATATACTAGTGCGGTCCGGCGAATGGAGTAAGAGTCTTTCTCGGCAATGTTACCCTCTGTGGTATTTATCACCAGTTGTATTTCGCCTTTTTTCAGATAGTCTACTACATTAGGGCTACCTTCTATGACCTTTAGGACGTCCTTTACGGGTATGCCCTCCTGTGCGATTGCCCTTGCGGTGCCCCTGGTGGCCATTATTCGGAAGCCCAGTCCATGTAAGGTCTTAGCAATATTTATGGCGCATGGCTTGTCCCTGTTCTTGACGCTGACGAACACGGTCCCTGCTGTGGGCAGGCTACCGTCCTGCCCCATTTGGCTCTTTGCGTAGGCCCTGCCAAAATTCCTGTCCAACCCCATTACCTCGCCCGTCGACTTCATCTCTGGCCCCAGGATGGTATCCGAACCAGGGAATTTTATGAAGGGCAGGACGGCCTCCTTGACGGCTGTGTAGGGGAACTCGTGCCGTGAGCGTATATCCATTTCCCTGAGCTTTGTACCCATGATGACCTTGGTCGCCACCTTCGCGAGCGGGATGCCGATGGCCTTACTTACAAAGGGCACGGTTCGGGACGCCCTGGGGTTTACCTCTAACACAAATACCTCGTCATCCTTTACGGCATATTGTATGTTTATTAAGCCCTTTACATTTAGTTCGAGTGTGAGGAGCCTGGTCTGTCTCTCTAATTCTTCTAAAATACTGTGCTTCAGTGAATGCGGAGGTATGGCACAGGAGCTATCGCCGGAGTGAATACCTGCGGCCTCTATGTGTTCCATAACCCCGCCGATG
>JBHICS010000166.1:0-3896 GCA_046759685.1 Candidatus Brocadiales bacterium
CTCTAAGACCGGATTCTTGAGTGCTGTCATTAAGGAAAGCAGTAAAAGGATACCAGTGGTTATGGAACCGCTGGAATAAGATACGGATGTTCATACTTCATCTGTTCAGTAACTGGAAGTGGACAGGCCCGGCCGAGCATGCCCTTAATCTCTGTCGCATGCTCAAGTCGCGGGGACATAGAGTGGCCTTTGCCTGTGGCATGCCCCCTGAGAACGGTCTTGACAGTATTAAGAAGAGGGCAAAGGGTCTGGGGACGGAGACATTAGACTTGAGACTAAGGAAGCATCTGCACATCATGGACAATTCTAGGGACATTTGGGCCATCTCAAGGTACATAAGGGTGGAAAAACCTGACATTATCCATGCCCACATGACTAACGACAACCTGCTTGCAGGGCTTTCGGCCAGAGCTGCATGGTCTTCTGTGCCCGTACTTCGCACCAGCTACGAAGGGGAGGGCCTTAAAACGACCATGCGTAACAGGATGCTCGTCTCACGCCTTACATCCGGGCTGGTAACGGTATCAGAGAAGGCTAGAGAGGCGGATGTGGAAAACTTCGGCCTGTCCAAAGACAAGGTGTGGAAGGTCGAGGTGGGGGTAGACACAAACCGCTTCAGCCCCCAAACAACCGAGTCACACACCAGGAAGACCTTGGGCATCGGGCCGGAAGAGGTGGTGGTGGGCGTGGTCGCGAGAATCCAGTGGCACAGACGCTTCGGCGTATTTCTGGAGGCCTTCCGTCTGGCCTCAGAAAAGATGCCCAATCTCAGGGCGCTTATCGTGGGAAGGGGGACTAATATGGTTCCTGTGGCGGTGGAGCCTGCCAAAAGGATGGGCCTAAACGGAAAGGTGATCTTCCCCGGATACAAAGATAGTGACGAGTATGTAGATACTCTGGCTTCTATGGACATAAAGGTCTTCCTCGTTCCCGGTACGGATGGCTCCTGCAGGGCGGTGAGAGAGGCAATGGCTATGGGTCTTCCCGTTATAGCGGCCCGAAGGGGCATGCTTCCCGAGATAGTTGAACATGGCGAAAACGGGTTTGTGATTGACGACACACCAGAGAAACTCTCAGAGACCATCGTAAAACTGGCCTCCGATAAAGCCATGAGGCGGCGCATGGGAGAGGCCTCAAGACAGATAGCGGTAGAGAGGTTGTCTCTGGATAAAGAAGTCCAAGAAGTAGAGGCCGTATATAAAGCCTTATTGGGCTAGATAATATTTTTGGTCAAAGAAGCAAGAGGTCAGCGTGAGGTTCACGTCTCACATCTTCGAGAGCTAGAGAGGCATGAAAAAAGAGCTTTCTGTTGTTATTGTTAACTGGAACACAAGGGGTCTGCTGAAAGACTGTCTTGAGTCCCTATACAGGACGGTTAAGAACCCCTCATTTAGCGTATACGTGGTGGATAATGGCTCCATCGACGGCAGTGTGGAGATGATTGAAGAGAAATTCCCTGAGGTGAGGCTCATAAGAAATAAGGAAAATCGTGGTTTTGCTCCAGCCAACAATCAGGTCTTGAGTGGAATACATACACCTTATGTATTTCTTCTTAACACAGATACCGTACTCCTGGAAGGGACAGTAGAGGGTATGGTATCTTTTCTCAATACACATCCTGATGTGGCTATAGTAGCACCGCAGTTCCTTAACCGAGACGGTTCAAAACAGAACACCTTTGACAATTTTCCTTCGTTGTCAACAGAACTGATGAATAAAAGTCTGCTAAGATTGTGCTTTCCCACTCGCTACCCCAGTAAACGGATGGACTATAAGGAGCCCTTGGAAGTAGAGTCTGTGCTGTGTGCGGGAGTTATATTGAGGCAGGATGCCTTCAGGGAAGCAGGCTTCTTTGACGAAGACTATTTTTTATATCTGGACGATAGCGATATATGCTTCCGTCTGAAAAAGGCCGGGTGGAGGTGCTTTTACCTGCCATACCTAGAGATGTACCATTTCGGCGGGGGTGGAACAAAGGAGAAGTCAAGGACCGAGAGGGCCAATTCTGTTATCGAGTACTACAGGTCCCTTTACAAATTCTTCAAGAAAAACCGTAGCGCTGCAGAGTATCTTATCCTTAAGGTCTTCAAACCGTTGAGGCTTACTGTAAGTCTCGCATTATCTTTATTGGGCCTTATTCTTACACTATTTCTTCACGAGGGTCTACGCTCGAGGGTGTATGCCTACCTGAAGGTGCTTGAATGGCACCTCAGGGGTTGTCCCGCATATATGGGTATAAGGGGCAAACGGACAGTCGAGCAGGTTTCTTGAATCAAGGTGCGTGCATTTTATACGGGGCTGGTCAGAGGAGCTGCAGAGTGATTGAAGGTGTAATTACAAGAAAGCTAAGGGTTGTTCCCGATGAAAGGGGTTTCTTAATGGAAATGATGCGCTCTGATTACCCTGAGTTTCAGAAGTTTGGGCAGGTCTACCTCACTGTTGGATACCCGGATGTAGTCAAAGGGTGGCACTATCACAAAAAGCAGACAGACAATTTTTTTGTGGTAAAGGGCATGGCAAAGGTCGTCCTATACGACATGCGAGAAGGCTCGGGCACAAATGGCGAGATAAATGAGTTCTTTATAGGCGAGCAAAATCCTACTATGGTACAGATACCCCCATTGGTAGCCCACGGCTTTAAGGCCGCGGGGCCAGAACCGGCATATCTTATTAATGTACCGACCGAACTGTATAACTATGAAGAACCGGACGAGTACAGAATAAACCCGCATGACGACAATATACCTTATGACTGGGCTTGCAGGGACGGTTAAAGCCCTTTTTGTGGAAAACGGGGGCAAGTGGGTGAATTGTCCACTTGACCTTAGGCTGAGTAGGGTATTAATATCTTGTACTGTTTGATGTCTGGAGTATTGGTACTTATGGTCAGGGTTTCAGCATAACCTCAACTGTGGAGAAAGGCACTAGCCCATGATTCAGGATGTTAAACTGATAAAGCTCGAGGCGCATGTGGATGACAGAGGTTACCTGGTTGAGATTCTACGTGCCAGTGACGGGCATTTTACAAAATTTGGACAAGTATATCTTGTGGGTAACGCTGTAAGGGGTGTAATAAGGGCATGGCACAAGCATAAGGTGCTATGGGATTGGTTCTTCATCAGCCATGGTTCGGCAAAGTTCGCGCTGAGGGACGATAGGCCCGACAGCCCAACATACGAAGAGATTAACACCTTTATTCTGGGAGAAAGAAACACCGGTCTGCTTGTGGTGCCGCCTGGTGTCTTCCATGGCTGGATGTCACTTGAAGATGACACACAGCTTATAAGCACGGCCAGCGAGGTCTACAACCGCAGTAATCCAGACGAGGAGAGGGTACCTCCGGACTCCTTTGGTTATGTGTGGGAGGTAAAAGGTAGATGATACTTGTAACTGGCGGTGCAGGTTATATTGGTTGTGTGGTGGTAGAGAAGCTGCTTAAAAAGGGAGAGGCCGTAAGGGTGCTCGACAAGCTATATTTTGGCGAGGAAGGTCTTGCACACGTTCGCAATAACGTCGACCTCGTGCAAGGCGATATAAGGTCTTTTGACCCCTCTGTGCTTGATGGTGTTGACGCTGTTATCCATCTGGGAGGGCTGTCCAACGACCCTACAGCAGAGTATAACCCAAAGGCCAATATGGAAATAAATTTTGCCGGTACAAAGAAACTCGCCGAGGCCTGCAAGAAGAAGGGTGTAAATAGATTCGTCTTTGCCTCTAGCTGTTCCATCTATGATAAGGGGCTCTTTGCCGATGATGTGCTTCAGGACGAGACCTCTGAGGTCCATCCCAGGGCCACCTACGCCGTCTCAAAGCTTGAGGCAGAAAAACTTCTCTTAGGTATGACCGACAAAGATTTTTGCCCCGTAGTGCTTAGGCAGGGGACGGTGTATGGATTC